>NZ_JBHMIY010000009.1:0-140549 GCF_042436595.1 Clostridium sp. MT-14 | reverse complement strand
ATCCTCCGTGCTCTGGTGCAAGTGGGTAAATCTATTGATCTTTTCTCCCGTTAAGTTTGAAGTCGCTGTCATCAGATTTTCATATTCAGGAATTTGAGCTAAATCATAAGTCATTTTTACAGAATTAAGAGACGGTTTTAAAATTGAATTATTAACAGGATTGTCCACCTTTTTTCCTAACATGTATATGTTTAGGTTTAATTTGCTGATACTTTCTAAATATTGTTTTCCCGTCATTAAAGTCATTGAATTCATTCCTTTCATAGCTTAAAATTGTTTATATAACAATATGACAGCAAGACTTGTGCCAACAAGTAAAGTGTCAAGTTAGAAACTGTTTTCACAAATATTAGATGTAATTGTGCTATTATTTACTCGTATTGTGTGCTAAATTGCATTATTTTAATTATATGTTATATTTTTTAAATTTTTCAGCAGCTATAGACTTATATATCTCTAGTTTTTTTACTATACTTCTCGAAGATTTGCATTTTCTTTTACTCATATGATGAATATTGTTCAATATATTTGATGGCTTTCTGCATCACAACAGTTTTTTCATATTTGATCCTAGAAATAGGACAGCATCTCACGTTTAGAAAAGAATCCAAAATTTTAATGGTATTATGGATAATTTTATACAGAATATTATAATTGATTACAAAATAATAATCATGCGATATTGATAAAATTCATAAATCTGAAGTGTCTATTTTTTCAAAAAAGATTTATGAACTTATTGATAACTTTTGATAACTTGTACAAAAAAGAGTTATATTTAAAGGCGAAGAATAAATAATAACAAATATTTCAACTCTTTGTTAGGATAAGGTTGATTTTCACCGTATTTTCCTAAAAGTATCCAAATTAGTGTTGAATGATTGGAGGTTAGAAAATATAAAATAATTTGAAAACGATTTTTTTATTAGTGATAAAACCTGTAACCTGAATCATAGCGCATAGGGTTATATAACTGTTTTATGTAAAGTAATATAATTAAATTTCATAGTGAGTTAAAATAAAAAAACCTGACTAAGGAGGATTAAGACAATGAGTTCTAAAAAGGTGAACAATAAAATAAAAATTAAACAATCACCAGACGGTATAGTATTTACAGATAATCATTTTATTATAAAATACTTTAATCCTGCAGCTGAACAATTAACTGGCATTAAAAAAGATAAAGCTTTAGGCAAATGTTTTTTTGATGTGTTTCCGCAAATGCAACCAAGTGATGACGTCTTGAACGAGAATAAAATAAATCGAATTTTAATTAATGGAAAGAGTTTATGCATTCGTAATTTCGAAAATCGTGATGAAAGGGGCTATACTCAAGGGAATCGGGTATTTATTATGTATGATTATTATGAAGCCTTAGCACTTATTACAGATCTGGAAAAGACAGAGTACGTAATAAATGAGCTGCAAGAGATAATTGAGGGTTCTTTTGACGGAATCCTTGTTACAGATGGTGAAGCTAACGTTTTGCTTGTAAATCAATCCTATGTAAGAATTACGGATATTAAAAAAGAAGAGCTGATAGGGCATAATATGAGGGAACTTATTAATCCTATTTGGATGAAAAATTCGGTTGCACTTTTGGTAATAGAGCAGAAAAAACCTATTTCATTATATCATACAACAAAGCGTGGAAAGAATATTATGGTAACTGGAACTCCAGTTTTTGATGAGAAAAATGATATTAAGAAAGTGGTTATTAATTGTAGGGATATTTCTGAAATTTATAAACTTCGTGATCAACTCTCAAAGGCACGAGAAATGGAAAAAATTTATTTTCAGCAAGATCCTGACGATGATGAACATAATGCTAATAAAAATAGTGACATTGTGGTAAATGATGAGAAGATGAGAGAAATATTTTCTTTAGCAAAAAAAATAAGTAATTTTAATATTACGGTACTTATATCCGGAGAATCTGGGGTTGGAAAAGAAATAGTGGCAAATTATGTACATAGAAAAAATGCATTGAAAAAAGATAAGCCATTTATTGCAGTTAACTGTGGAGCGATTCCTGAGAATCTTTTAGAATCAGAATTATTTGGATATGTGAATGGAGCATTTACAGGTGCAGCAAAGGGAGGTAAGGCAGGGCTCTTTGAAGCAGCTGATGGAGGGACTCTTTTTTTAGATGAAATAGGTGAGATGAGTTTAAAACTTCAGGTAAAATTGCTTAGAGTTCTGGAAACACGAACGGTAAGAAGGGTGGGCTCATCGCATCCTTTATCAATAGACATTAGGGTAATTGCGGCGACAAATAAGAACCTACTAGAAAAGGTTAAGGAAGGCACCTTTCGAGAAGATCTGTTTTTTATATTAAATGTAATAAGTATAGAGATTCCACCTCTTAGGGAAAGAACTAGCGATATCGCGCCGCTAGCTTTAAAGTTTATACGTAAATTTAATCGGCAGTATGGGCAAAATAAAAAAATTACCTATGAGGTAATGAAAGAACTCGAGGCATATTCTTGGCCAGGCAATATTCGACAGCTGAAAAATACGATTGAAAGTATGGTTGTAATAAGTGACAATGAATATCTACAGCTCAACGATTTACCTTGGATCTCGTGTGAAGCCATAGAAGCTAAAGCAAAAAAGAATAATCCCCCATCACTTAAAGAATCATTAGAGCGGGCTGAGAAGAAAATTCTTATTGAAGTGAAAAGAAAATATGGATCTAGTAGAAAGATGGCGAAGGTTTTAAAAGTAAATCAGTCTACTATTGTAAGAAAAATGAAAAAATATAATTTGTGATGCAGATTTAGTTTTTTTAAGAGGAAAGAGATGCACTGCAGCATCAAAATATTTAATAAGAAAATTGAAATATATTATATAATTTAAAAAAATCTAAAAAATATAGATAACGGAGAATCTCCAACTCATAGATTCTTTGGCTTTTTTTGTGTATAAAATTTTATTGAAAAAAAGTTGGCACGTTAATTGCTTAAAGGTTTGGTGTAAATTAATATAGACTAAAAGGAGGTATTATCTTGGAAAATCAAAAGACATCAAAGCAATTGCTGGGAGAATTACTAGATAAACATTATGCAGATGCTTTTCAGGCAAAGGCAGATGGGAAAATAATCGCTTGGTCTACTTCTATTGCGCCTCAGGAGCTGTTAGAAACGATGGGAATTCACGTAGTTTATCCGGAAAATCATGCGGCTGCAATTGGAGCAAGAAAACATTCGCAGCAATTCATCAACTATTCAGAGGGAAATGGGTATTCAGCGGATATATGTTCTTATGCTAGGGTGAACCTTGCATATATGGATATACGGGAATGTGAAGCAGCAAATATTCCTTTACCAGATCTAATTTTCTGCTGCAACAATATTTGCAATACAGTAATTAAATGGTATGAAAATATTGCTAAGGAATTAAAAATTCCAATGATTTTATTTGATTTGCCCTTTAATCATCAATATGAAGTTAATGACCAAAACGTTAAATATATTAAAGGCCAAATACTTCATGCAATTGAGAAGCTTGAAGAAATTACTGGAGAAAAATTTGACTATGATCGATTTTCTGAAGTAATGAAAATTTCCTCAGAGACCTCACAATGGTGGAAAAAAGCATCACTGTTGGCTAGGGCAAAGCCATCCCCATTAAATGGGTTTGATCTTTTTAATTATATGGCAATCATCGTATGCATGAGAGGAACAAAAGAAGGCTTAAAATTATTTAAGCTGTGGCATGATGAACTGAAAGAAAAAATGGAAAAAGGAATTGGACCTTGGAAGGATAAGGAGGAGAAATATAGGGTGATGTGGGATGGCATCGCATGTTGGCCATATTTAAGTGCTACTTACAAGGTTTTAAAAAAGTACGGAATTAATATGGTGACCTCCACTTATCCAGATTCTTGGCATATTGTATATGATGCAGGTGATATTGATTCAATGGCGAGGGCATACAGTTCAAATTATGCTAATAGAAATATTGATTTTGGAGTGGATAATATAAAAAAATTAGTGAGGGATTTTAGTCTTGATGGGATTATATACCATTCAAATAGAAGCTGTAAGCTTATGGATTTTAGACAGTTCGAAGTGCAGAGAAGAGTAGAAGCAGCCACGGGAATCCCTTCCGTAATGTTTGATGGAGATCAGACAGATCCAAGAGCGTTTTCACTTGCACAGTATGAAACAAGAATTCAGGCATTGGTTGAAATGATGGAAACTAGAAAGAAGAATGGGGGGACAAGATAATGAGCAGTGCTCTTGACATGATAAATGAATTGGAGGACATTGGAGCAAATCCAAGTCGTTCTACATTAAAAGAAATGAAAGTGACAGGAAAAAAAGCCGTTGGATGCTTCCCTATCTATACGCCAGATGAAATCGTTTATGCAGCAGGTTTGCTTCCAATTGGAATGTGGGGCGGACAGACTATTGGAAAATTATCAAGTCATTATTTGCAAAGCTTCTGCTGTTCCACTATGAAAGCAAATACAGAACAGGCATTAATGGGTAAATATGACTTCTTATCAGCAGTTATTATCCCAACTTTTTGTGACACATTAAAGTGTATTGCAGAAAATTGGAAGATTTCATCACCCCAACTCAACATTATTCCTATGGTTTATCCCCAAAATAGGAAGATAAAAGTGGGAAAAGAATTCATGCGGGAAGAGTTTATAAGAGTAAAAAAAGCGCTTGAAAAGGTTGCAGGAGAGGAAATAACAGAGAAAGCATTAGAGGAGAGCGTTGAAATTTATGATGATTATAGAAAAACAATGCAAGAATTTGTAGAACTTGTTCAACATTATCCAACTATGCTTAATGCAGAGAGCAGACACTTAATCATAAAAGCATCGTATTTTATGGACAAGAAGATTTATACAACAAAAATGAAAGAGCTAATTAAAGCAATAAAGGAATTGCCGGAGGAAAAAAGCAGGAAGAAAAAAATAATTATAACGGGTTTGATTAGTGAACCGACCGAATTACTGGAAATATTTACAGATAATGATATGTTCATCGTAGCAGATGATTTAGCGCACGAATCCAGGCAGTTTAGAACAATTGCTCCTAAAAAAGGAGATGCGCTTAATAGAATGGTAGAAAGAATTGCACTTCAGGATGGATGTGCATTCTTACATGACGAAGCAAAGAGCAGAGGACAGATGCTGATAGATATGAGAAATAAATATAAAGCCGATGCTGTTGTAGTATGCCAGCTAAAATTTTGTGACCCGGAGGAGTTTGATTATCCTATTATAAAGAAAGAGCTAGAAGCAGCAAAAATACCGACTTTATATGTAGAAATAGAACAGCAAATGGATTCCCTAGAGCAATTGAGAACCAGGATACAGAGCTTTGCTGAAATGCTTGCATAGAATGCAAATTTGAGAAGGGGTATTGGTATGTATTTAGGAGTGGATATAGGTTCATCATCTTCAGAAGCAGTGGTTATCAATGCTGATGGAGTTATATGTGGAGAAGGAATTTTCAATATGGGGACAGGCAGTAAGGGACCTCAGCTATCTGCAGAAAAAGCGTTGATGCAGGCAGGTATCAAAAGAGAAGACATCAAAAAGTGTGTAGTAACAGGTTATGGAAGAATGATGTATAAAAGTGCAGATAAGCAGATTACAGAAATAAGCTGCCATGCAAAAGGATCAAAGTTTTTATGCCCTACTGTAAGTACAATTATTGATATTGGAGGGCAGGATGCCAAAGTGATTCGAGTTTCGATGAATGGCAATGTTGAGAACTTTGTTATGAATGAAAAGTGCGCAGCTGGAACAGGCAGATTTTTAGAAGTAATAGCAAGGGTATTAGGCTGTCGTATAAGTGAACTGGCAAGCTTAGCAGCAAAGGGTAAGCCAGGAGTAGCAATCAGTAGCACCTGTACGGTTTTCGCGGAATCAGAGGTTATTTCTCAACTTGCATCAGGAAAAAGCATAGAGGATGTCGCTCTAGGAGCGCATAAATCTATTGCACAACGAATTGCAGGCTTGTGTAATAGAGTTGGGGTTGTGGAAGATGTGGTTATGACGGGTGGAGTTGCATTAAATAATAGTGCAGTAACAGCAGTAGAAAATGAGATTGATCATCCAATTATAAGACTTGAAGATCCTCAGATCATAGGTGCTTTAGGTGCAGCAATTTATGCTTTAGAAATAGACTAAGAAGTAAGTAATATGGATAGCACGAAATATAAAAAAAATATTACAGGGATAAAAGCCTGTTAGAAATGGAGGAAAAGATGAATATTAAGAAAGTTGCAGTTGTAGGTGCAGGTACGATGGGAGTCCAAATTGCAATGCATGTGGCTATTTCAGGATATAAAGTGAGTTGTTATGGTATAAAAAATGAAACAATTGATGAAAAGAAAAAAGCGGAAGCTTTTTCAAATGACTGGTTTTTTAAAAAGATAACCAAGGGGAAAATGACTGAGGAAGCAGTGGCAGAGAGCAAGAGTAACTTAAAATTTACAACGGATCTTGCCGAAGCTGTGAAGGATGCAGATCTGGTTATCGAAGCGGTGGCAGAAATTTTGGATGTAAAGAGATCGGTGCTTAAACAGGTTGATGAACTGACTCCTGAACATACTATTTTTGCTACTAACAGCTCTTATATAGTAAGCTCCAAGCTCTGTGATGTAGTGGCGCATCCTGATAAGGTTCTGAACTTGCACTTTTTTAATCCGGCTCTCGTAATGAAACTGGTTGAGGTTGTAAAAGGTCCTCATTGCAGTAGGGAAACCGTTGAAACTATGGTTAAATTTGTAGAATCTATCAATAAGATTCCTGCCATTGTAAATAAAGAAATTTACGGTTTTATCGTAAACCGTATTTTCAGTGCAATTACCAAGGAGGCCTGCTACATATATGATCAGGGTGTTGCTTCCTTTGAAGATATTGACAAAGCAGTAAAGTATGGATTGTCACATCCCATGGGTCCCTTTGAATTGCTTGACATGACAGGAATTGATCTTGAATTTAATGTTCTGACTGAGAAATATAAAATGACAGGGAACCCGTCTGATAAACCAAGTCCGGCAATTGTGGAAAGATATGCCAGAGGAGAATATGGAAGAAAGGCAAAAAAAGGTTTTTATCAATACAAGTAGAACAAGCTAATTTATACAAATAAGTAGATGGGAGGGCAGCTATGAAAAATTTATCATTTGAAATGATTGGTAGGATAGGAGTAGTCAGGATAAACAGGCCTAGGGCACTTAATGCATTAAATAAGCCGACAGTAGAGGAATTAGATGAGCTCATTGAAAAGATTAAGAAGGATTCGGAAATTAAAGTGTTGATTATCGGGAGTGATAATAATTTTGCAGCGGGTGCGGATATTAAGGGAATGGTTAACTGTAATGTAGAAGAAGCCAAAGATTTTTCATTTTCTAAGACATTTCAGAAGATATATAATTTAGAAATTCCTACGATAGCGGCAATAGATGGATATGCTTTAGGAGGTGGCTTAGAACTTGCATTAGCATGTGATTTTAGAATTGCTTCAACAAATGCAAAAGTTGGATTTCCAGAAATCAATTTGGGAATTATGCCAGGTGCAGGGGGTACGATAAGAGCACCAAGGCTGCTTGGCGTATCTAGAGCAAAGGAATTAATATTCTTTGGTGAGATGATAAGTGCCGATAGGGCAGAGCAAATGGGATTGGTAAATAAAATAGTGGAACAGGAGAAACTTATGGAGGTGGTTATGGAATGGGCGGAAAAACTCTGCAAAAAACCACCGGTGGCACTAAGGGTTGCAAAAAAAACCATAGATGCTGGGATATCAGAACCAAAACTGAATTATGCAATAAAAATGGAGTATGAGAATTGGGCAGATTTATTTAATACAGAAGATCAAAAAGAAGGTATGAGAGCCTTTATTGAAAAAAGACAACCAATTTATCAAGGTAAATAAGAAGGGGGAATAATAATTGAGAAATGTAGTAATTGTAGCAGGATGTAGAACACCAATTGGAACAATAGGAGGGCAATTTAAAACAATTACTTCTCTGGATCTATCCATGCCTGTTATGAAACAGCTTATAAGGAGATCAGGAATTGATCCAAAACTAATTGATGATGTTATCTGGGGCTGTAACTACCAGAGAACGTATAAGGAAAACAATCTAGCTAGAGTAGCGGCAGTTAAGGCTGGCCTTCCTGTTACTGTTCCAGGTATAACTGTTCATAGAAATTGTACTTCATCTATGTCATCAATACAAATAGGTTATTACCAGATTAAGGCCGGAGAAGCTGACTGTATTATGGCAGGAGGGGCAGATAGCATGAGCACAGCACCTCATATGATGTTTGATGCAAGATATGGGAAAAAGTTTGGACATAGCGAGCTCAGGGATTCTATGTGGGACTCATTAACAAACCTGGGAATTGGTCCTGCTATGGGCATTACAGCAGAAAATGTTGCAGAAAAATATGGTGTGACAAGGCAAGATCAAGACGAATATGCACTATTAAGTCAACAAAGAGCAATAGCTGCAATTGATGCTGGAAAGTTCAAGGATGAGATCATTCCGATAACTGTCTCTGGGAAAAAAGGGGATAGCACTTATGATACAGATGAATACCCAAGAAGAAATGTGACATTAGAAGGGCTGGCAAAATTAAAACCAGTTTTCAAAGAGGGCGGTACAGTAACTGCTGGAAATTCATCAGGTATGAATGATGCAGCATCAGGAGTACTTTTGGTCGAAGAAGAAAAAGCTAAAGAATTAGAGCTGCCTATTTTAGCAAGAATTGTATCTGTTGCAACTACTGGAGTGGATCCACAAATAATGGGTATCGCCCCGATTAGTTCTTCTCGGAAAGCACTTAAAAAAGCAGGGCTAAAAATTGAAGATATCGATTTGTTTGAAATTAATGAAGCTTTTGCAGCACAGTGCGTGGCTTGTGAAAGAACGCTGGGGATTAAGCGTGAAATTCTCAATGTAAATGGTGGTGGAATTTCACTTGGACATCCAGTAGGCGCCACAGGAAGCAGGCTTGTAATTACACTAATCTATGAGATGAGAAAAAGAGGTAATCACTATGGACTTGCATCTCTTTGTGCAGGTGGGGGAATGGGAACAGCAGTAATAGTAGAAATATAATATTATAAATAAGGTGGGATGAATTTATGTACAAAATGAATGAACTATCAACAGAATATAAGAAGAAATTAGTATCGGCAGATGAAGCTGTAAAAGTGATTAAATCAGGGGACAGAGTTCATTATGGACTTTTCAACGGGCTTGTCTTTGATCTTGACCGTGCTTTAGCTAAAAGAGTTGGGGAGCTTAAGGACGTACTTGTAATGACCTCTATATGGTCTTATCCCGATCCACCTCAAATCTTGGTTGTGGATCCAGAATCAAAACATATTAAATACTTAAGTACCCAATTCAGTGCTTTAGACAGAAAAGCTAATAAGAAGGGTAATTGTTGGTTTGTACCTGTGCAGTTTAGAGAGAATCCAAAGTATTGGAGTGAAAATGTAGGTGACATAAATGTTGCAATGTTTCAAGTAGCACCTATGGACAAATATGGTAATTTTAATTTTGGACCTCAGGTAGCTGACTATCAGGGAATTCTTAAAAAAGCGAAAGTTGTTATCGTAGAAGTAAATGAAAAACAGCCAATAGCCCATGGTTATCAAAATACGATAAATCTTTCACAAATTGATTATGTTGTAGAAGGGACAAATCCGGATTTGCCTATTATTAAAGCGAAAACACCGAGTGAAGTAGATAAAAAAATTGGATCATATATAGTTGAAAAAATTAAAAGCGGAAGTACGCTGCAGCTTGGTGTAGGAGGGCTTCCAAATTATATAGGCGCAATGATTGCAAAGTCAGATATAAATAATTTAAGTGTACATTCAGAAATGTTTGTTGATGCATATCTGAACTTGTATAAGGAAGGAAAAATTACAAGTAATAAAAATATTGACAAAGGCAAGATGGTCTATACTTTTGCACAGGGTTCAAAGGAACTCTATGAATTTATTGATGATAATCCTATTTTATGTGCAGCTCCTGTTGATTACGTCAATGCATTAGAAGTAATTGCGGCTAATGATCAAGTCGTTTCAATCAATAGCTGCTTGCAGGTAGACTTATTTGGACAAGTTAATTCCGAATCAGCAGGTTTGCAGCATATTGGTGGAACAGGAGGACAGCTTGACTTTGTAATGGGCGCATTTAAATCAAAAGGAGGTCAAAGTTTTCTTTGTACGCCGTCAAGAAGAAAAAAGAAAGATGGAAGCATTGAATCACTTATTAAGCCAAGATTGGCCGAAGGTTCAATTGTCAGTGTACCTAGATCAGCCACACATTATGTTGTAACTGAATATGGGGCTGTTAATTTAAAGGGAAAGTCAACTTGGGAAAGAAGTGAACTTTTAATTTCCATTGCTCATCCCGATTATAGAGAACAGTTGATTAAAGAAGCCGAGAGAATGGGAATCTGGACAAACACTAGCAAAATTTCTTATTAATTTAAAATAAAAAATCATCTATACTGATTTTTTATAATTTTAACTTGCACTGGAATTCTCCCTTTTGTTTGTTTTTGAGTTGGCAATTAAGAAATCTACAATTATTGGGAGAATTCTTGTAAATATATAAAAAAATCAATAAAAATTAAAAGGAGTGTATAATTATGAACAAAATTGGAATCCTTATGGATTCTGACCTTGAAAAACGTACTGTAAGTAGGATCAAAAAACATATTCTTCCGTTTATGCTTATACTCTACATCATATGTTATATTGATCGTTCTAATTTCAGTTATGCAGCATTGACGATGAATAAAGAGCTGGGAATTAGTTCGGCAGCCTTTGGGTTACTTTCGAGTCTGTTCTTTATTGGATACGTTATCTTTGAAGTACCAAGCAATGTCATGCTTCACAAAGTGGGAGCCAGAAAATGGATTTGCCGTATATTGGTTTCCTGGGGTATCGTTAGTTTTATTACCATGTTCGCTGACAACTTCGTTCACTTAGTTGCTATCCGTATATTGCTTGGAATTGCTGAAGCTGGTTTCTTCCCTGGAATAGTTTATTATTTGTCCTATTGGTTCCCTGAAAAGGAGCGTGCAAAAGCAATTTCGTTTTTCATGCTTGCCATACCTATTTCATCGGTAATTGGATCCCCTATTTCTACATGGGTTATGCAGAACGTACAGTGGATGGGACTTTCCGGGTGGAGATGGATGTTCTGTATTGAAGCCATTCCTGCTATTGTAGCTGGAGTTGTAACGATATTTTATCTGGTAGATGATATAGATAAAGCAAAATGGCTTCAATCAGATGAAAAAGCCTGGCTTAAAGCAGAACTTCAAAGAGAAATAGATGCTAATAAAGATAAGATGAAATCTGAGCAGATGAGCATCAAAGATACTTTTAAGTATCCTATAATCTGGCAATTAACTTTCGTATATTTCTGTTACGTTCTCGGTGGTAACGTTCTTATGTTATGGTTGCCGCAGATTGTAAAGGGTTTAGCGCAAAGCTTATCTTTGACTTCTATAGGAGTCTTTATTACAATTCCGTATACAATCGCTGCTATTACTATGTATATATGGGGACGCCATTCTGATATCCATAATGAAAGACGCTGGCATACAGCAATAATGCTATTGATTTCCACTGGTGGTTTTATAATGATTTTAGCAAGCAGTAATGTTATCTTAAGGTTTGTAGCGCTTATTATTACCATACTTGGTTTATATGGTGGATACCCATGTTTCTGGGCTATGCCTACAGTATTCCTGGCTGAAGAAGCTGCAGCAGTTGGTCTTGCTATTATTAACGCTTTTGCCAGCTTTGGTGGATTTATTTCCAATAATGTAGTTGGGATCTTAATGGGTCGCTATGGAGTGAATTCCGTATTCATTTTTCTTATGATATTTAGTATATTAGGTTTCTTTGTGACAATTAAACTGCCTAAGGAGAAAGTTAAATCTATACGTTCTAATGTTAATGATAGGCAGGGGGCTTAAATAAGTAAAATGTTTTTTAGACAAAAAATAAAAGAGGTTAATCCGCAATTACCTTGTAAGGAAATCTGTTATTCATACTAAAGACTTTATATAATTAACATTGAGAAAGCAAATATAGAAAGGAGCTTTAGTATGAACACTATAATTTTAGATTAATTGAAGTTAAATTTCAACAATATAAAAAGAAAAATTTTCGATATTTCTGTAGGATTAAACTAAATAAAGAAATTGTAGGCATGTGTATATTAAAAGAAATTGAGAACTACCGCAGTATTTGAAATCGTATAACTTTCAACAGAATAGATAAAGGCAGTTGATCCATTTGGACAGTTGACCTTTTTTTCTGGTTAGATATACTGTATGAATCAGCAACAGAAAGAGTTCAGGGAAAGAGCATCGTCCCCGAATAGAGATGCCCATTGAATATGTCGATATCTTTTAACTAGTATTGGATTATCGCTCTGGTGGTGACAATAAGCTGCTCCCTTAAATAATTGACGATGGCTTTGTCGCCAGGAGGAGGCAGAGCTTTCTATAGAACACCAAAGGTGTTGCTGCTGGTTCGATTCCAGTCGGGCGTACAACAAGGCCTATGAATGAGACACTGGGGGATTATTATTCCACTGAGATCATGCCGGCTCAGGTTCGAAAGTCAAAGCGTAAGCTGTCTGTTAAAGGCATGATTAGGAAAATTGCTGCTGTGATCGCCTGCCTGGCTCTCAAATGAGGTTTTTTATTCCATGGACAGCCTCAAGTCAGCTATTGCAAAGGCTTTGCAAGCGAAAGAGGCTCTTATTGCTTATAGTCTTCAAATAGTCCCAAATAAAGCGCTGTAATAGTCCGGCAGTCCGTCAGGTCAATCTCAAACAATTCAATCAGTCGCTGCATTCTGTATGAAACCGTGTTTTTGTGTATGTGCAGGCGCTTTGCCATCAAACTGTAGTTCCTATGGTAAAGCAAATAGGCACGCAGGGTCTCATAATATTCACTGCTATGCTCTTGGTCATATTTTTTTATTTGTAAAATAGCAGGATGAACAAGTTTCAAGGAGGTCGGATGATGTTGTTTCAAAAACAAATAAGCCATCACTGATTTGTAGTTTTGAACAAGTACAATTCTTTCACTGTTTTCTTCAAAAGCAGCCAGATGTAATGTTGTCTGTGCTGCATGGAGGTGCTTTGTCATCTCACGGAGCTTAGAAAACGATTCGCTGACACTGATTGGGCTGATTTTTCCGCATTTATCTGCCAGCATATTCAGGTCGTACTGTTTTTCCGCATTCATTAAAATCACAGCGCCGCCTTCATACTCTACGAACCAAATATGCTCATGACAGGCACAATACAGTCCCAGTTCGTTACGGCGTTGTCTGGCCCACAATTCACCTATAGAAGGGCTCCATACAAGCTTCCATGACGCGATGTTCTCCAACGGAGGCTCATAGATATTGTGTTCCTGGTACCATTCGTTCGGGTTTCCATGCAAGATACCCAGTAAATACGTTTGCATGGCCATCGTCGTCTCATCGTTCAGATATCCGCCAAGCTTCAGTGCTGTCATGAAGATAGGAGCAGCCATTTCTATAATGGCAATGGCTGCATTCGTGTCGATTTTCTTCGTGATTGGGCAGTCCAGCACGCCAAGCATATAGGTATGATGGAAGCAGCCGCAGTTAATATGTTTATATCGCATAAAAGGATAACAGCTCACCAAAGTTTTGCGCATATATAGATTTTTTTCTACTTCAGTACAACGCTTCCTCACTTCTGCTTCTGTGCACAGAAGCAAGTGATTCATGTATTCATCCACCAGTTCTTTTGTGTAGTTTGCAGACTTGGCAATGATTGTGCGTGTTGTTAAAGTAATACAAACCGGTGTGCCGCAATGCTGTGCAGTTACCTCACACAAATCAGCCAAACCTGCCCCATTTGTAAGTATTTCCAGATATTCACTTCTGATTTTCATCATATCTGCATCCATACCCATTACCCCCATTATTGAATCTATAAAATTGTGATACCTATTATTAACATTATAACAATTGAGTATGAAAATATAATAGTATTTGTATTACTTGGGTTTGGTTTTCAGGCCAAATTTCCTCCAGCTTTTTTAATTTGTTAGACATTGCCAAAAAGATTTTTTTCTCTTATTCTTTAATTACTTAAATAATTAGGATAATTTAAATTATTCTGATTATTTAAGCTGCCGAATGCAACATGAATGAAAGGTGGAGAAAAGTATGAGCAAAACCATTCGGATGATTATCAATGGCAAAAAAGAAGTATTCCACATCGGACATGACGATGGGTACGGGATCATTCCCGATGAGGAAACACTGTGCGAAACGCTGCGAGAGCGTCTGAATCTGACAGGTACGAAACTGGCCTGCGGTCAGGGAGCGTGTGGATGCTGCACGGTGCTGATGAATGATGTGGCCGTGCCCAGCTGTCAGATTCTGACTGCCGCCTGTGACGGCGCTGACGTCGTAACAATTGAAGGCCTACATGATCCCAAGACCGGTGAACTTGACCCGCTACAGCAGGCGTTCATCGACAAGTATGCCTTTCAGTGCGGTTATTGTACGCCCGGTATCATTATGGCGCTTAAAGGGCTCTTTATCAACAACCCGCATCCCAGTAGGGAAGAAATTGGTGAAGCGCTTTCCGGCAACATGTGTCGATGTATAAGTCAGTATCATGTCTTTAATGCAGCAGAGCTGTATATGAAGCAAAATGCGTAAAGGAGGAACGAAATGAGCAAGATTGAGTATCGCTACATAGGCAAGAATACAGAGCGTATGGAAGCGAAAGAAATTGTCACAGGCAAGACTATTTATCTGGACGATTTCAAAATGAAGGATATGCTTTATGTGAAAGCGCTCAAGTGTCCATATCCGAGTGCGAAAATCAAGAAGATTGATATCAGCAAGGCCGAGGCATATCCCGGCGTTGCCAATGTCATGTATTATGGCAATATGCCTGAAATCTGTAAAAATTGGGGACTTAACATGCCGCCGCTGGTTCCGGTTCTGCACGATTACGGCTGCTATGTTGGTGATGCTGTCGCACTGGTCGCGGCGGAAGATCCAAACATTGCAGAGCGTGCGCTTGATTTGATTGAAATCGAGTATGAGCAGCGTACCCCTGTTTTTGACATTAAAAAAGCTATTAGGCCGGATGCGCCAAAAGTGCATCCCAAGGCGTTCCCGCGTGGTAATATCGTGTGGCCCGTTGTCCCCTTTGTAGGTGAGGATATGATGATGCATCTCAAACGCGGTGACGTGGACAAAGCCTTTGAGGAATGTGATTTTGTAGATGAGAGCGAGGCGGATTACAACTCTCTTGGCTCTCCTGCTGCTATGGAGCCCCCGATTACTGTTTTCAAGTATGACAGCAGGCATAACAGAATGAAGGCATGGGCCACGACCCAGACGCCCCACGGCTATCGTCTGAACGCTATGATTCTGCAGGACGGTATGCCCAACGACACCACAGTTTTCAATGTTGGCGGCGGCTTTGGCAATAAGGCCCCTATGGCCACGCCGACGCAGTATGCTGCCATCATGGCGGTCGCAAACCCAGGGCGTCCCTGCAAAGTGTGCTTAACCAAGAGTGAACAGCTTACTGCCTTCGATGTGCGCATCGGTATGTACATGAAGATTAAGGTTGGCTTAAAGGACGGCTATGTACATGCGGTCAAAGGCGATGTTTATCTAAACTGCGGCGCATATAATTCCTGCGGACAGTGGCAGATGGGTGTCGGTCTCGGGGAAGCACAGATCGCTCTGGGCAAGTGCAAGAACTGGGATTTGGACGGCAAAATGGTTTTCACAAACCATGTTATGACAGGCCCGGTGCGTGGCTTCGGTGGTCAGGAGATCAAGTGTGCCATGATGCCCGTTGTTATGCGTCTGGTTCGCAAGGCAGGGCTTGATCCTGTTGATTTCATTGCAAAAAACTTTGCTCAGACCGGCGACGGTTGGTATTGGCGTAATAAGTTATGGTACGAATGCCGCGAGCAGGACTACGCACCGGTTACCTATTCCACGGAGAAGAGGTTCGGCTGGAAGGACAAATGGAAAGGCTGGATGAAGCCGACTAAAGTCGTGGGCAACAAGGCCTATGGCGTTGGCGTTTCCTGTCATGGAAATGCCGACGTCGGTGAAGATGATTGTGTTGCTTATGTCCGCCTCGATCCGTTCCAGGGCTGTGCATATATTCATACCGATGTTGCCGAACAGGGCTGCGGCCAGCGCAGCAACCTCAGAAAGATTGTTGCCGAAGTTATGGATATGGAGATCGAAAAAGTCTACGTTGTTGAAGAAAACACGGAAAACAGCGGCTATGGGCAGGGCCCTGCAGGATCACGTGGAACTATAACTAGCGTTACTGCCGTTACACGTGCGGCGGAGGACGCCCGCCGTCAGCTGCTTGAAGAGGCAGCCGAGAAGCTGCACGCCTCTCCGGAGGATTTGGATACACATGACAGTATGATTTTCTACAGGCACCGCCCCGAAAAGAGATGGCGCTGGAATGAGGTTGTTCCGTTTGCCTATCAGGCGCACGGCATTGGCAAGTACTATCATGATTATACCAAGTCCAACTACTGCATCTATTTTGCCGAGGTTGAGATAGATCTGGAAACCGGCGAAGCTAAGCTTGTTGACGTGGCTGTTGGCTCCGACGTCGGACAGGTTATCGATCCAGCCACACTTGAGATGCAGTTTCAGGGAGGATTTGGTGCCGCAGCCGCGGACACCGGTTTGATGGAGGAAAACGTCCTTGATAAAAAGAATGGCCGTCTCCTAACAGGCAATCTTATCGATTACAAGTGGCGTCCCTTTAACGCCTTTCCGCCGATGGACATCGTGATTGAGGAATCGCTGCCTGAAGTTTCCCGCTGGAAGGCTGTCGGCCTCGGCGAAATCTCAGGAGCTCCCGGTCCCGCCGCGATGATGATGGCTATTTCCAACGCCATTGGCGTTGATTACTGCGAGTATCCAGCAAGCCGCGAGGGCATTCTCAAGGCCCTGGGCAAACTGTAAGGAGGATAAATCATGAGACAATTTGAATATACGAGTGTAACTTCATTTGGAGAAGCCTCCGCAATGCTGGCCAGGGGAAATGCTGATATTTTGGCCGGCGGGACGGATCTGATTAATGTTTATAAGCATGCCATTCTGAACGAAAGCCCCGCAAGTGTTGTCGACCTTAAGACAATTCCTGATGCTGCGGGTATTGTGGAAAATGAGGGGAGTATTACGGTTAAGGCTTTGACCAGGTTGACCGATGTTGCTGAGTCTCCTGTTCTTCAGCGTAGCGCAAAGGCTCTGGCTGATGCTGCCCATTCTGTAGCCACGCCTTTGATTCGCAATGTCGGCACTATTGGCGGAAATATCTGCCAGGATGTACGCTGCTGGTATTATCGCTATCCGCATGAAATCGGTGGGCGCATGGACTGCTCCCGCAAGGGCGGCGCAACTTGTTATGCATTGCAGGGAGAAAACCGCTATCACTCTATCTATGGCGGCATGAAGACGCATGTGAATCCCTGCGGCAAGGGCTGTCCGGCCGGCATCGATATTCCGGCCTATATGGAGCAGATTCGCAAGGGTAACTGGGATGAGGCCGCAAGGATTATTCTGAGGGTGAACCCTATGCCCATGTGTACTGCCCGTATCTGCCCGCATCCCTGCCAGGACAACTGCAACCAGTGTCAGTACGGCGAGAATGTAGGTATCCATTGTGTTGAACGCACTCTGGGTGATTACATTCTCAAAAATGTCGATAGATTCTATGTGAAACCCACCAGGGAAACCGGCAAGCGGGTAGCCGTTGTCGGCGCAGGTCCCGGTGGCCTGACTGCCGCTTACTTCCTGCGCTCTCAGGGACATAGCGTAACTGTGTTCGATACCCATGAGAAGGCCGGCGGTGTACTGTATTACGGTATTCCTCATTATCGTCTGCCAAAGAGTATTGTTGAGGGCTATGTACAGGCTGTTGCCAATATGGGTGTGAAGTTCATCATGAATACTACCATTGGCAAGGACATCAGCATGGATGAGCTGGTGACGGATTATGACAGTATTTATTTTGGCACCGGCGCATGGAAGCAGCCTATACTTGGCATTCAGGGAGAGGAACTGACTGAGTTCGGCCTGAACTTTTTGGTAGAGGTCAATACCTTCCTGAAGAAAGCTATCGACAATGATGTTCTGGTCTGCGGCGGTGGTAACGTAGCTATGGACGTGGCGCTGACGGCGAAGCGCATGGGTGCAAAGCATGTCTGTCTGGTCTGTCTGGAGCAGGAAAAGGAAATGCCCGCGACAGCGGAAGAGATCGCCCTTGCAAAGGAGGAAGGTGTTGAAATCTTCAACGGCTGGGGATTGAAGGGGGTTGTAACTGATGATGACGGAAAAGTGATTGGCCTGGAATCTATGAGGTGCGTATCCGTCTTCAATGAGGAGCATCGTTTCAGTCCTGTCTATGATGAGAACGAGACCTGTGTATTTGATGCGACTACCATCATTCTGGCTACCGGTCAGCGTGTGGATACCAGCTTTCTGGGTGACAAGTTTGGTGCGCAGCTCAAGACGGCTCGTGGATTGTTTGATGTTGACATGGAGACATATCAGACAAAGAACGACAAAATCTTTGCAGGCGGCGATGCAGTCACCGGTCCCGACATTGCCATTCGCGCTATTTGCTCAGGTGGTATAGCGGCAAAAACCATGAGCAAGAAAATGGGTTATCCAGTGGAAGCCCCCGCTGAAAGCAAGGCCTTCCTCTCCTACGATATAAACGGCATCAAAAAGACGGAGAGCAAAAAGCTTACTGAACATGCTTTGGGTGAACGTTCACTGACAGACGAGGATGCCTCGTCTCTAAGCCTGGAAGAGGCGCAGGCTGAGGCAGGACGTTGCATGAACTGTGGCTGCTACAGCGTCAACGCTTCCGACATTTCCCCTGTGCTGGTTGCGTTGGACGGCAAAGTGATTACCACAAAAAAGGAAATCGCAGCACGCGACTTCTTCACGACCAAGTTAAAGGCCTACGATATGTTGGATCAGGATGAACTTGTCACCGCGGTGAAGTTACCTGACAGACCCGATTATGTGACAGGCTATGAAAAGATGCGCATCCGTGAAGCCATAGATTTTGCTCTGGTCAGCCTGGCTTATGCATATAAGCTGGAGGACGGCAAGCTTGTGGATGTATCGCTGGTCATGGGCGGCGTAGCGCCGATTCCAGTCAAGCTGGATGAAGTGGAGGAACTGCTGAAGGGTAAGACGCTCAGCCGGGAATTGGCAGAAGAAGCAGGTGCTTTGGCCGTGAAGGATGCCATCCCTATGTCCATGAACCACTACAAGGTCAATACGGCGCGGGCCATCGTCAGTCGTTTCGTGGAAGCGTTACTGTAAAGTTGTTTACTGTCCCTGATGGATTACGCTGTCCTCGGGACAGCTTTCATGATAGAATAAAGGAGGTAAGAAGTTGACTGCTATACGGAAAATTCTGAAAGCATTTTTGGTAGGTGGCTGTTTTGGCTTGATCGGTCAGTTACTGATTGCCTTGTTCGCAATATTTATTTCCGATGCAACTATGGTTATTATGGTAAGTATTCTCGCTTTTGGTATTATCGCTGTGGTAATAATTGCAAACGGTTTCTACTTTAAGGTTGCCGAGTTCGGTGATAGCGGCGCCGCAATTCCAGTTTGCGGACTGATGTTTGGCGCTGCTACCTCAGCGGCGGCTGCGCAAAAGGCCGGTGCAAAATTAGAGAAGGCTTTCATTGTAGGCTTTTGGAATGTATTGAAGATCTTGGGCACAGGATTTGTCATTGCATTCATACTTGGCCTGCTGTTGTGCTAAGGAGGGTGAATCATGGCTTTTTTGTATGCATTTTTGATTGGCGGACTCATTTGTGCGCTGACACAATTTCTGACAGAAATCAAAATATCTTTTCCTCTTGTGGCAATCCTGCTGATAGCCATCGGCGGAGGCGTTCTGACTAAACTCGGCGTAATTGATTTTTTAAATAGTCTTGGCGCCGGCGGTGTGAGCGTAACTGCGCTGGGCTGTGGTAACGCAGCTTACAGTGCAGGCGCCGCCCTGGTCAAGACCGGTTCGGTGACACCGTTGATTCTGGTTGGACTGTTGAACATCATTCTGATCGCTTTAGGCGCTGCCTGTGGGAGTACGCTTTTTAAAAAATTTTCTGAAGCCATTCCGGCGTCTGACAAAAGTCAAAAAAACAGTGACGTTTTGCAGAACGTCAGGCATGATAAAACGCCGGACGACCTGATGTTGTCTGAAGGAGGATGCCATGAGCAAAATCGCAGTACCGATCAATAAGGATTCCATTAGTTTGACACTGGAAAATGCTCCGCTCTATCAAGTTTTTAATGTTGATGGCAAAACCATCATCAGCATTACTGACCATGAACCCGAAGCAAATTTGAGTCGCCAGCTGCGTTCCCATCAGGTGGATGCCGTTCTCTGCGGTATGCTGCAGAACCAGACGCGTCGTGATATGGCAGTAGCTGGTGTAGCTGTATTTGCAGGCGTTTATGGAAATGCCAGACGTGCGGTACAACACTTTATTGAAAACAAATTAAACTGTGAGCCAGATACAGGTCGTGCTTTTTTTGCAGGACATTATTCGCCCTGTGCTCATGAAACCGAAATATAAGGGGGGATTTCTCTATGGCTACAGTTCCGGAAAAGCTTGCCGCTTACGCAAAGATGGAGAACATTATGCCGCCGGATGCGCAATGCACCGGCTGCGTGCAGGGAGATGACCGTCTAGTTATATTGGGCTTTAAGACGGAACGGGAGCTTATTACTGAAATTGGTTATCTTTCTTCCGACGCGAAGTTGCCCATACTTCACGCATGTATGAATGCACTGTGTGAATTGATGAAGGGCAAAGCAGTTGTTACGGCAGGTCTGCCGCAGCGTAATGCCATTGCAAAACTGTTAAGCGACAACGGCACCCTGTCTGAAGCTGACCAATCCTTTGCCATCATGGCGGAGCTTGCTTTGAACTACGCAGTTTGCGATTATGCAAGCAGATGTAAAGAATAGCTGCGACAGAATCCAGATCGTGAACTATGACAAAAACCACGGCCGGGGCTGTGGTGATACAAAAAGCAAAAGTCAGCTGCAGTTTGGAAACTCTATCTAAGTCCAGAAAAATACTTGATTGTTCACAAATAGTTTATAAATATGACATTAAGACGTAACAAATACCATATATAATAATAAGTGTCCTAAGGAAATATCTTAGCGAAATTGAAAATGATGTATTTGAACATAACATATAAATGGAAATGTTGGTAATTACCAAAAGGTGTCTGTGGTTGCAGGGCACGGTAAATTCAAGTGCAACCTCCAGAAGATACTGTAAGTAAAGTTTGTAGCATTACCCCCTTAAAATTATAATTTAAAAATAAGACATTGACTGTTTGCAATGCCTTATTTTTTTATTGAAATAATGAAAATTTATTGGTAAGTTAATATTATTAAGACTTTTTAATGTGTTATTAATCTTTTAGTAATATTGATTGTATAAAATAAAATTGGTGATAATGAAAAAACCAATATAGAAGGTGATACTTTTGATAAAAAAGTTCGACGATTTTATTTTGGAATTCATACAGGATAATATGCGCAGACCAGCTGTGGATAAAGCTATGATGTTTACTACAGCTTTGGGAAATGGAGGAGTACTTTGGATTGCAATAGCTCTGTATTTAATGCTGTGCATGGATTATAAGACAACGGGAATTATGGTATTGGTTACTTTAATTATAAGTACTATATTTGGAGAAGGAATAATGAAGCACTTGGTTAGAAGAATAAGGCCCTGTAATTGTAAAAATGATCTTCAACTTTTAATTTCAAGACCCATTTCTTATTCCTTTCCATCAGGTCATACCTTTTCTTCCTTTGCAGTAGCAGGTGTTTTGTCAGCTCAGTTCAGTGAATATAAGGTAATATTTTTGTTAATAGCATTTTTAATAGCGTTTTCAAGGGTATACCTTTGTGTTCATTATCCCACTGATATAATATCAGGAGCCATACTTGGACTGTTATGTGCTAAATTGATACTTCTATTTTTAGGCTGTAATTATTTCCAGAACAATGTGTTAAATATATTTAACCGTAATATAAACCTTTATTAATATTGATGAGATAATATATATCCGTAAAGAAAATTAATGGAGGTAATTAAATGGAAAAAGCATCAAAGCAAGTTTGTTTGATTCAGAATAAGACCGTTGAAAGTAAAAAAATTATAAATATCGTGGAACCTTATCTGTATATTATCCCATGTATAGTCATATTTTTGGGATTTACCTATTTTCCTTTTTTTAAAACTATATATTTAAGTTTGTTCAGTACTAATGCCCAGGGAGAGCCAAGCTCCTTTGCAGGTTTCTCCAATTATATTGATTTATTTAAGGATCCCTCTTTTATAAATAGTGTCGTTGTGACTTTTAAATATGTAATTGTGACTACAATACCAGCTATACTCATTGGACTTATGCTTGCACTTTTATGTGATAACAAGTTGAAGTTCAAGGGACTTTTCAGCACTATGTATGCCATGCCCATGGCAGTATCCTCTGCTTCTGCGGCAATAATATGGATGCTTTTGTTTAATCCAAGCATAGGTTTTGTTAATTTTCTCCTGGGAAAGAGTATTGGCTGGCTTACAAGTCCCTTCTGGGGATTTATAGCAGTATCCATAGTAGGTGTATGGCTAAATGCCTGTATAAATTTTATTTTTATAACTTCCGGTCTTCAAAATATACCGAAAGAACTAGTAGAAAGTGCATCAATAGATGGAGCAAATTATCTTCAAAGGTTGAAAAATGTAATACTGCCCTGTCTTTCTCCAACTCTTTTTTTTGTACTCATCATAAATATCATAAATGGATTTCAAACTTTTGGTCAGATAAATATAATGACTCTGGGAGGGCCTGCCGAAGCCACTAATGTTCTTGTATATTCCATTTATAGAAATGCGTTTTTTAACAGCAGATTTGGCGCCGCCAGTGCTGAATCCATAGTCTTGTTCCTGCTTATGTTTGTCATAACCCTGCTTCAATTCAGATATGAAGATAAAAAGGTTTTTTATAAATAAATGTGGAGAGGTAATGGTACATGAAAAAAAATATAAATAAAATAATTCTTTATATTGTGAATACAGTATTCGGTATTATAACTATAGCGCCTATTTTATATGCCCTTGCCGTTAGTTTTATGCCGCCGGAGCAAATATTTTCCTATCCGCCCAAATTGATACCTAAGGAATTGTATTTAAATAATTATACAGATGCTTTGAATGCTGCTCCCATAATGAAATTTATAGTCAACAGTTTTGTAGTATCTCTGGGGGTAACTATAGGTGAGATTTTCACCTCTTGTCTGGCAGCTTTTTCGTTTTCATTTTTTGATTTTAAAGGTAAAAAGGTATTGTTTGTAATTGTAATAGCCACTATGATGATACCGGCGGAATCCATTATGATATCAAATTATTTGACGGTAGGATCTTTTGGATGGCTGGACAGCTATAAAGCTCTCATCATTCCCTATTTAAGCGCCGCCATGGGAATATTCATGATGAGACAGTATTATCTCACTCTTCCGAGGGAACTCTATGAAGCCGCAAAGATGGATGGCTGCAGCAATTTTAAATTTTTTACCAGAATAGTTTTTCCCATGTCGAGGCCTATTGTAGGATCTCTTGGTGTATATACTTTTTTAGTTACCTGGAATCAATATCTATGGCCTCTGCTTGTAACCAGCAAGGACAGTACAAGAACTGTTCAGATAGGTATAAGTATGCTGCAGTTCTCTGAGAACCAATCTTTTGGACTTATAATGGCAGGTATTATAATGGTGCTTTTACCTTCAATTATAATTTTCATATTTGGTCAGAAGCAGCTTATTGAAGGCATGACTTCCGGTGCAGTAAAGGGGTAGTTGTAAAATTCATATAAAAAATATGCCAATAATTAATTTTGAGAGGAGAAAAATAATGAAAAGGAAATTCATAAGTTTATTATTAGCTTCGTTGATGGTAGGAGGTATTTTTACCGGATGTGGAAGCAACAATTCAGGTCAATCCTCAGGATCCGGCAAAACTGTTCAGATTACATTCTGGCATTCCATGTCAGGTAAAAACGGGCAGGCACTTACCAAAATGGTCAATGATTTCAACAGTTCCCATAAAGACATTAAAGTCAATGCGCAATTTCAAGGGAAATACGATGAGGCTATAAATAAATTAAAGAGTGCGGAGAGAGCAAAAAATGGGCCTGATGTTATGCAGACCTATGATATAGGTACCAGATTTATGATAGACAGCGGATGGGTAAAGCCCATGCAGGATTTCATAGACAGTGAAAAATACGATATATCCAGCTTGGAACCTAACATAGCAGGATATTATACTGTGAACAATAAATTGTACTCTATGCCGTTTAATTCATCAACTCCAATACTTTACTACAACAAGAATGCTTTTAAAGCTGCAGGGCTGGATCCTGAAAACCCTCCTAAGACATTTTCAGAACTGGAAAGTGCAGCGGCAAAGCTTACTAAGAAGGACGCTTCAGGGAAGGTAACTCAGTATGGTTATGCAATGGCCATATATGGATGGTTCTTTGAACAATTCATAGTTAAGCAGGGACAAAATTATGCAAATAATGGCAATGGTAGAGAAAAAGCTCCAACGGCTGTGGAGTTTGATAAAAATGGAGCAGGCGTAAAAGTATTGGATGAATGGCAGAAACTAGTTAAATCCGGTAATGCAGCTAACTTTGGAAGAAATGAAGATGATACGGAAAATGCATTTATAGCAGGCAAGACAGCTATGTACATTGAATCTACAGCAGATTTGTCGGCTGTACTAAGTAGCATAGGAGGAAGATTTGAAGTAGGAACTGCAGCTTTACCATCTTTTGATGGAATAAAGGACGGCGGTGTATCAATAGGAGGAGCCTCATTGTGGGCACTTGACAGCAAGGACACTGCCAAGGAAAAAGCAACCTGGGAATTTATAAAGTACACGGTGTCACCGGAAGAGCAGGCTTACTGGGCCAGTCAGACAGGATATTTCCCTGTTACCAAAAAAGCTTATGATGTTCAGACAATGAAGGATAATCTGAAGAAAAAACCTCAGTTCCAGACAGCCATAGATCAACTTCATAATTCTCCTTCCACAGCTAAAGGTGCACTTATGTCTGTATTCCCGGAGGCAAGACAGACTGTTGAGACAAATATAGAGCAGATGCTTCAGGGTAAACAATCTCCGGAAGAGGCTGTTAAGAATTCGACAGACAGCATAAATTCGGCTATAGAGAAATATAATCAGAATAACAAGTAATATATGAGGAGAAAAAGGAGAGTACAGTGGTAATGGTCAAAACTTTAAATATTGCACACAGAGGATTCAGCGGAATGTATCCTGAAAACACCATGCAGGCTTTTAGAAAAGCAGTGGAAACAGGTGCGGATGGAATAGAGACAGACCTCCATATCACAAAAGACGGCGCAATAGTTCTCTGTCATGATGAGACAATAGACAGGACTACGGATGGAACCGGGTTCATAAAAGATTATACTTGTCGGGAGCTTATGAAGTTCAATGCCGGACATGGAGAAAGAATTCCAAGTTTGGATGAGCTGTTGGATTATATGAAGGATAAAAATCTTCTCCTAAATCTTGAACTTAAAAATGATATTGTACATTATAAGGATTTAGAAAAATATACAATAGACAAGATTCATCAATATGGATTAGAAAAAAATGTGATAATATCATCTTTCAATCATTATTCTATGCAGAAAGTAAAAGAGTATGACAGCAGTATTAAGACAGGGCTGCTGTATGGATTACCCATTCATAAACCGGGAGAATATGCAAGGAGGATAGGGGCTGATGCACTCCATCCTCTCTTTTCCCTTATTATGGATAAGGATATAATTGGCGATATAAAGGAAAATGGTATACTTATAAATACCTATACTGTAAATAAGGAAAGTGATATGAAAAAGCTTATTCATTTGGGAGTAGATGGTATAATAACGAATTATCCTAATGTGCTTAAAAAATTAATTTAGGAAATGATGTCTAAAAGGAAGGAGTATAGTAAAGATGGCGAATTTATCCCTGCGGCACATATGCAAAACTTATTCAGGTAATGTTGACACCATTAAAGATTTTAATCTGGAAATAAAGGATAAAGAATTTATAGTATTTGTAGGACCTTCAGGCTGTGGAAAGTCCACTGTTCTTAGAATGATTGCAGGGCTTGAGGAGATAACCGGTGGAGAGCTCTATATAGATAATCAGCTTGTAAATGGAGTGACTCCTAAGGATAGGGATATTGCTATGGTATTTCAGAACTATGCATTGTACCCGCATATGACTGTTTATGATAATATGGCCTTTGAACTTAAAATGAGAAAAGTACAAAAACTTCAAATAGATCAAAAAGTAAAAGATGCTGCTAAAACGTTGGATATATATGATTTGCTTAAAAGAAAACCTAAGGAATTATCAGGTGGACAAAGACAGAGAGTGGCTATGGGGAGAGCTATAGTCAGAAATCCAAAAGTATTTTTAATGGATGAACCTTTGTCAAATTTGGATGCCAAATTGAGAGTTCAGATGAGGACAGAAATATCAAAACTTCATAAGAAGCTTCAGACCACCTTTATATATGTAACCCATGATCAGACAGAGGCAATGACACTGGGTACAAGAATCCTGGTAATAAAGGACGGGGCTATACAAACAGGTGGATACTCCGCAGGATATATACAATCACCCTAAAAATGTATTTGTGGCAGGATTTATTGGAAGCCCGCAGATGAATTTCATAAATTCCAAATTGGATCATGTAAATGAAAAACTTGCAGTTTTATTCGAAGGAGAACAGATAATTCTGCAGGATGGCATGTCAAATGTTCTGGAAAAGAAGGGTTATGTGGGTAAAAATATTATAATTGGAATAAGACCTGAAAATATAAGAATACCTGGAGAAAAGACAGAAAATGAATGTCTGGTTTTTGATATGGACACGCGATTAACAGTATTGTAGTATGATTTTCATAGTTAAAATTTGAGATCACGGCTAATTTTTAAATAATGGCCGTGATTTTATTATTGACATTGGGATAGTAAATATTTATAATGTATTTAAAATATGGAATAGCGTTTCATATATAGAATAGTGAGGTGAATTGTTTGAACAAGGCAATTTTAAGAGGCTTAGATATTTTAAAATTTATCGGTGAAAGGGAAGAACCTGTTACTATAGCTGAATTAAGTAGAAGCCTGAATATACCTAAAACCAGTGTGTTTAATATTGTAAATGCACTGGTTGAAAGAGATTTTCTCTCGATAAAGGATAAAAAGTTGAAGAGCTATGAATTGGGTATTGGTGCATTTAAGCTTGGAAGTCTATATTTAAATAAAACCGAATTGATTAATATTGCAGATCCCATCTTAAAATTGGTAACTGATAATATAGGGGAAACTGTATTTTTAGCAGTAGTAAACAATAATGAGCTTGTATATATAGATAAGAAAGAATCAAAAAAAGCATTGAGAACAACTGCTGATTTGGGATCAATCATGCCTCTCTATTCTACAGGTTTAGGGAAAGCTATTTTGGCTACTTATAGTGAAGCAGAAATTAGTGAATATCTATCCAAAGTTAAATTGATACCAAGGACTAAAAGTACATTGGTAAATCCTGAAGACTTGCTAAAAGATTTAGAGGCAACGAGAAAAAGAGGGTATTCCATATCTGATGAGGAAAATGAAGATGGTATATTCTGCATAGGCGTTCCGGTATATAATAATGTAGGAAAAGCTATAGCTGCAGTATCTACTTCAAAATTGAAAGTTAAAAAATATGATGAAAATGTGGAAGAAAACAAGAATTTTATAATAAAGGCAGCTTTAGAAATTTCAAAGAAACTTGGATATACAAGAGAAAAATTATTTTGAGATAATAAGCTAAAAGCATATTATATATAAAAATAATTCTAAGGATAAAATGAGGAGGAAGTTTTAATGTTTAAAGGAATTTATACACCAATGGTCACTATTTTTGATGATAAGGGAAGTGTTAATAAAGAAGCTACTAGGATTTTAATTGAAAAGTTAATTTCTAATGGCATTGATGGTATTGTAGCTCTTGGAAGTACGGGAGAATTTTTTAGTATGTCGCTTGAGCAGAGAAAAGATTATGTGAAATTTGTATGTGAAGTTATTGCAGGGAGAGTTAAGTTTATAGTTGGGACAGGCTCCAATAACATAGAAGAAGTGCTGGAATTAAATAAGTTTGCAGAGAGCATAGGTGCGGATGCAGTTTTGATTGTAACTCCTTATTATTTTAGTTTAAATGATCAGCATCTCTATGAATACTATTCTATAACAGCCAGAAATACAAAATTGCCTATATTGTTATATAATTTTCCAGATAGAACAGGGACTAATTTATCACCTGATCTTGTGTTTAAACTGGCCGTTGATTTTGATAACATTGTTGGTATAAAGGATACCATTGATTCCATAAGCAATGTAAGAAAATATAGTGAAAAATTCAAAAATTCCCAAAGTGGTTTTTCTATATTTTCAGGATTTGAAGAATACCTGATACCCAATTTACTGTCACAGGGTTCAGGGATTATAGGGGGACTTACAAATATAAATGCCAAAATATTTATTGATGCTTATAAAGCATTTCAGAAAAAGGATGTTGACAAATTGATGATCTGTCAGGGCAAGATAAATAAATTGATGGGAATATATAATCTCATGGATCCATTTATGATAACATTGAAAGAAGCAGTAGGTATGCGTTTAAATATAAATATTAATACATCTTTAAAAAATTACAGTATCGAAGCAGATGAAAATATAAAAAATAAAATAAGGGAATTTATAAATATAAAATAAAAAGGGATAAAAATATTGAAAGATTAAGGAGGTAAGTTATGGATAGGCCTAAAGTATTTATAGCAAAGCCTGTTCCTAAAGAGGTGGAAGAGTTTATTGCTAAATATTGTGACTATAAAAAATGGGATTCCGATTCAGAAATATCTGAAGGGGAACTCATTAAAAATTTAAAGGATGTTGAAGGCCTCTTAACTTCAGGAACTAAAATCAATGATAGAATTTTGGCACATTCACCTAGGCTTAAAGTTGTTAGTGATATTTCTGTCGGATATGATAATTTTGAAATAAATGCTATGAAACAAAGGAAAGTGATAGGAACCAATACACCTTTTGTATTAAATGAAACCGTGTCAGATCTTATAATGACTCTTATTATGTCTACGGCTAGAAGAATCTCTGAATTGGATTCCTATGTAAAAAAAGGTAAATGGAAAAAAGATATTGACAGCAATCTTTTTGGAGTGGATATAAATCATGCCACTTTGGGAATCATAGGAATGGGTAGAATAGGTGAATGTGTGGCCAGAAAGGCAAAGTTTGGTTTTAACATGAATGTTTTATACCACAATAGAAATAGAAGGTTAAATATTGAAAATGAACTAGGTGTACAATATGAAAGCCTTGATGATTTACTTAAAAAGTCTGATTTTATTTCAGTAATGGTTCCATATAATAAGAATACCTATCATATAATTGATTATAAAGAATTTGATCTAATGAAGAAGTCAGCGATTTTCATAAACGCTTCTAGAGGGCAGACGGTTAATGAAAAGGCATTGGTGGATGCTTTAAATAACAATAAAATACTTGCTGCAGGACTGGATGTTTATGAAACAGAACCAATAGATCCTGAAAATCCTCTTTTAAAAATGACCAATGTTATAACTTTGCCTCATATTGGTTCAGCTACTGCGAAAACTCGTTTTGATATGGCAATGCTTGCTGCGGAAAATTTAGTAAAAGCAGTACTTGGAAAGACTGTACCCAATATGGTACCTGAATTGAAAGATTTAGTATAGATTTTTTTGTGCCAAGTTTTGTCTATTATAATAGTGAATTTATATTTTTTAACTTCTACGGGTATAAAAGCAAGAGATGCTTTGAATTAGTTTATGGTAGTTCAAAGCATCTTTTATTTATTTAAATGATATGGGTTGATAGTATAATGTAAATGAAATAAGCTTTTATTTAGTAATCCCAATCGTCAAAATCAAATGGAAATATGATTGGGAATATCACTGGACCAAATCCAGGATAATATGGACGTCTACGTCTGCGCCTTCTCCTGCGCCTTCTTCGGCCGTGTTGTCTGTATGCTGAGTCAAGATCAATTGGCTCTTCTATGCTTTCATCGTCATATTGGTCCGCTGCAGACGGAGCATAGGGACAATTGTAAAGGGGGCAATAATAGGGGTAAGTATTTCTAGTATAATCATAATTTTCCATGGATTCCTCGTTGATATCTTTATTGTCGTTGTTCATTAAATACCTCCATAAAATTTACTACAATAATATATTATGGAAATAGAGCTAAAATTGTTAATAAAATTATAATGTAAAGTTGTAATTTTTATTTAACTAAAAGTGTATACTTTGAAAATTTACGAATTTTTATTCAAAATTCATGAAAAATATTCGTATATTTTGTTGACTGGAGCGTCTAATTTTGATACCATGTTGAAGGAGGGATGCTACTTGAAAGAAAAATATGATGTTGTAATAGTTGGAGCTGGCCCTGCAGGAATATTTACTGCTTTGGAAATTACTAAACTTAATAGGAACATGAGTGTATTGATAATTGATAAAGGGCGAAATATAGAAAACAGGAAATGCCCTGCGAGAACGACTGGAAAATGTATGAATTGCAATCCATGTGGTATTACTTCTGGCTGGTCAGGTGCAGGAGCTTTTTCTGATGGAAAGCTTTCACTGAGTCCAGAAGTAGGAGGAAGGATTTTAGAGTATTTTTCAGAAGATGAATGTAAGAAATTAATAAAATATTGTGACGATATATATCTAAAATTTGGAGCCAATAAAACTGTATATGGATTAAATAATGAAAAAGTAGATAAAGTGAAATATGAAGCAAGCAAATATAATATAAGGCTTATAGAATGTCCGGTTAGACATTTGGGAACGGAATTAGCCTATGATGTATTGAAAAAAATGTATTATCATCTTTTAAATAATATAAATATAGAATTCAGTGAGCTTACCACGGTGAAGGATATATTGGTTGAGAATGGTGAAGTTATAGGGGTAGCTATTAAAAATAAAGATGGAGAAAAAAATATTCTGGCAGATTATGTAGTAGTGGCTCCAGGTAGAGGTGGTGCAGAGTGGTTTGCAGTTCAGTCCAAAAGACTGAAATTAAAAACCACCAACAATGCTGTAGATATAGGAGTAAGAGTGGAAGTTCCAAATTCTATAATGGATAACCTTACAAAAGATCTATATGAGGCAAAACTTATATATTATTCAGACACTTTTGATAATAAAGTTAGAACTTTTTGCATGAATCCAGGAGGAGTTGTATCGGAAGAACATTATGATGGTACCATAGCTGTAGTAAATGGACACAGCTATGAGGAAAAAGAGCTCAGAACAGAAAATACTAATTTCGCTATGCTGGTTTCTACATCTTTTACAGAACCGTTTAATCAACCCATAACCTACGGTAAATATATTGCGAAACTTGGGAACATGCTTACGGGAGGAGGGATTATGGTTCAAAGACTGGGAGATCTGTTAAATGGAAGGCGAACAGATTATTCAAGACTTAAGAAATCCACTACTATACCAACTTTAAAATCAGCAGTTCCTGGGGATTTAAGTTTTGTATTACCCCAGAGATATTTGACATCTATAGTTGAAGCATTAAAAGCTTTTAATAATGTTGCACCAGGACTTTACAGTAAAAACACACTGCTCTATGGTGTAGAAGTAAAATTTTATTCCAGCAAATTTGAAACCAATGACAAATTTGAAACATCTATAAAAAATTTATATGCCATAGGAGATGGTGCCGGAATTACAAGAGGGCTTATGCAGGCCTCGGTAACTGGAGTAGTAGTGGCTAGGGATATAACTAAAAAATAGCTAAAATATCTGCTTCTATTATAATTATTTATTTAAATATTAACCTATATAAAAAGGGGAGGAAATTCTTATGTCAGCATTTATTGTTTTGGGAGCCCAATGGGGTGATGAGGGAAAAGGTAAAATAACAGATTACCTTGCTAAAAATTCAGATGTTGTTGTTAGGTTTCAAGGTGGCAGCAATGCAGGACATACGGTTGAAACAGGCGGCAAACAATATAAACTTCATCTTATACCGTCGGGAATACTTTATGGGGATAAAATCAATATAATAGGTAATGGCGTGGTACTTGATCCAAAAGCTTTATTTGAAGAAATAGACTATTTGAAAAAAGCATATGTTAATATATCACCTCAAAACTTAATTATTAGCGATAGAGCCCAACTTGTGATGCCCTATCATAAAGTTTTAGATGGTATTAAAGAGAGGTCCAGAGGCAAAAAAGATATAGGCACGACAGGAAAGGGAATTGGACCTTGTTATACTGATAAAATGGAGAGAAGCGGTATAAGAATATGTGATCTCATACATCAAGATGTATTCGAGGAAAAACTGAGGGAAAATTTAAAAGTAAAAAACGATATAATAACAAAGGTATATGGAGAAAAGCCTTTGGAATTTGACTCGATATACAATGAGTACATTAATTATGGAAAAGCATTGGAACCTTATGTAAAAGATATATCAGTAGAGGTTTATAGAAATATAAAAGATGGAAGAAAAGTATTATTTGAAGGAGCACAGGGAACTCTGCTGGATGTGGATTATGGCACTTATCCTTATGTTACCTCTTCCAGTACTATTGCAGGAGGAGTTTGTATTGGTTCAGGGATTGGACCTACTGTGATAACGGGTGCAGTAGGTGTGGCAAAAGCCTATACTACAAGGGTAGGAAAAGGTCCTTTCCCCACAGAACTTTTTGATGAGACAGGAAATTGGCTTAGGGAAAATGGTCATGAATATGGAGTTACTACGGGTAGAGCCAGAAGGTGTGGATGGCTGGATTTGGTGATACTTAAGACCAGCGCCAGACTTTCGGGACTTACAAGTTTTGCAATTACTAAAATAGATACTCTGGCAGGACTTGAAAAAGTAAAAGTATGTATAGGGTATAAGCTTAATGGAAAGGTTATAGATTATGTACCTGCAAGTCTAGAGGATTTGGCTAGATGTGAACCCGTATACGAAGAATTTCAAGGGTGGAACAGGAGTATAGAGAATGCAAGGACCTATGATGAATTACCAGGTGCTGCTAAAAAGTATTTGAGTAAAATAGAAGATTTCACAGATACAAAGATATCTATAGTCTCTGTAGGACCAGGTAGGGATCAAACAATAGATGTAAGCCATATTTAAAGAATTAGTTTATATCATCTTTAAGTAAGTTTTTGTAATAAGACTTATTTAAAGATGATATCTTATTCTATGGAAAAAGTGAATATTGTATTATAATATTAATTATAGTATGTGGCTGGAGATGAAAATAAATTTATCTATTATATTTTAAATATTACAATTGAGGGGAATGAGAGATAATGAATAGATCAATTGCTGAAAAGGAATATGAAGTGAACTACTATGAAATAGATTATAAAGAGAGGCTGCTTATAACCAGTCTTGTGAATTACTTTGGAGATATAGCTACCAAGCATTCTGAAAATGTTGGAGGTGGACTGAGTTATTCGAGGAAAAATGGAGTGGCATGGGTGCTGTATAAGTGGAATATAGATATAAAGCACTACCCTGAATATGGTCAAAAAATCAGGGTGAGGACCAATGCCTGCTCTTTTAGAAAATTTTATGGTTACAGAACTTTTGAAGTATTTGATAAAGAAGACAATATGATAGCAAAAGCCAATTCAATATGGCTTTTAATAGATACCAATAAGAGAAAAATATTGAGAATAACTGAAGATATGTATAAAATTTTTGGATTGACGGAAAAGGACAATAAGCCTCTATTAATCAAAAATGTGAAATTACCTAAAAAATTTACCATAGAAAAAAGTTTCAATGTAAGATATAGTGACATAGATACCAACAAGCATGTCAATAATGTAAAATATATAGATTGGATTTTGGAAACTATTCCTCTGAATATAATACTTGAATACAACATAAAGCACATAAATATAACTTATGAAAAGGAAGCACTATACGGTGAAAAAATAAAGATATTTACTGAATTAAAAAAACAAGATGAAGGTTATATATCTTTACATAAAATTATTGATAACAATGGAAAGGAATTATCTGTAATAGAAGCTATTTGGGATGCCAATGAAAAATAAGAGAGAAATGCTGATGAATTATGATTCAGCAGCACTTGTCCCTGCTACAAAACCAGAACTCCATGCCCATTGTAAATTAAAACCACCACAGCATCCATCTACATCTAGTATTTCACCAGCTAGGTATAGATGTTCTATTTTTTTAGATTCAAGTGTATTATAGTCTATTTCATCAGTACTGACACCGCCGCAGGTGACCTGTGAATTTTTAAAGGAATTAGTATCGTATACCATGAATTCCCAGCATTTCAACAAATTGCATATGCTCTTTTTTTCACGCCAACTCAGCTCATAACAGGGCTTATGGATGTCATTTACTGCAGCTTCTTTTAAAAGTATTGGTATTATTTTTTTGTTTATTATTCCTATAAGTGAGTTATAAACGCTCCTGTAATTGAAAGTTCCCCAATGGTTTTCTAAAAATTCTAACAGACTTTCTCTTTTTAAATCTGGAAGCATGTCAATTCTGATCTTTACGGATCTTTTATTCAATAAATTACAGGAAGCTATACGGCTTATTTCCAATATAGGAGGACCTGATATGCCGTAGTCTGTAAATAGAATTTCGCCGTATTCTCGCTGCTGTATCTCATTATCTACTAATATCTCAACGTATCCATTGAATTTTACCCCAGATAGAGCTCTTAAGTGATCGTATCTTAATTTTAACTGCACCAGGGCGGGAAGAGGGGTTATTATACTGTGGCCTAAATTTTTGCATATATTAAAACCTGAGCCGTCAGAACCAGTATGGGGAGCAGATTTACCACCAGTGCATAATATGATTTTGTTGCATTTATAAACCTTATCACGGCAAAAAAGTTTAAAATATTTTTTATCGCGAATTATATCAGTAACTTTGGAATTTAAATAAATTGGTATATTTCTATCTTCAATTGCCATTCTTAATATATCCAGTACAGATGAGGCTTGAAGGGAAAGAGGATACATTTTTCCGTTTTCCAGAGTTGTTAGAGGAAGTCCTAGAGAATCAAAAAATGTGATTGTGTCCCTAACGGAAAATTTATTTAAAATATTTTTAACAAAATCAAGATTTCTACTGTGATATTTAGTGAAAATTATATTTTTATTTGTTATATTACATCTGCCGTTTCCAGTAGATAAGATCTTATTGCCCATCCTATTTTTGGATTCTAATATTGCCACATCTTTTCCATTGTCCTTTGCAGTAATTGATGCCATAATGCCAGAAGCACCTGCACCAATTACAATTATATTATGAAACAAAAGGTATACCTCCTTTTTAATAAAGCCTATAGTGTATATTTTAACTTACTTATGATATTTTTAGTATAGTTTATAATTATAAATTGCCATAAAATATATATATTTATGGAGAATTGTTTATAATAATATTAAGAATGAAATTATTTTATGAGGAGTGTATGAGTATGAAAGCTTCTAATTTTCTCTATTATAAGAATTGGGCGGTGATTGGAAATGTTTCTACGGAAGGGAAATATGCCTTTAAAATAGTAAATTCTCTAAAAAATTCAGGATATGATGTGATTGGAATAAACCCCAGAAATATTGCTGGAGATACTCACGAATATATAAAAAAGGCATTTTCAAAGATCCATGTACTGGATTTGTGTATAAATCCCAGCAAAGGAATTGATATAGTTAAGATAGCAAATGAAGCGGGAGTGGATAAGATATTAGTACAACCTGGAGCAGAAAGCCAGGAAATATTGGACTTTTGCAATAATAACGGAATAGATGCTGTCTGTGGATGTGCACTTGCAGAATTATCTAAAAGACATCAAAGGTAGGAGGGTTTTAATTTATGTTAAAAATATATGCAGTATCCGATTCCATAGGTGAGACTGCAGAACTTGTAGCTAAAGGAACTGCCTGTCAATTTTATTCTGATATAGAAGTGCATAGGGTACCGTATATAAAAAGCTGTAGTGATGTAAATAAATTTATAAATGGCTTGGATAGCAAAGAAAATATTATGATCATATCTACTATCGTACTTGTAGAAGTGAGAGAATTTTTAGTTCAGAGGTGTATAGAATCTGGTATACCTGTAAATAACATCTTAGGGCCCTGTATAAGTATGGCATCTAGGCTTTTAAATAAGATACCTGAATACAGGCCGGGTGCTGTATGGGAAATAGATTCCCGGTACTATAAAAAGATAGAGGCAGTGGAATTTGCTATTAGGTATGATGACAGTAAGGATAATTCGGGCATAAGATATGCTGATGTAGTATTATTGGGACTTTCTAGAACTTCTAAGACTCCACTTTGTATGTATTTAGCTAATAAAGGAATAAAAGCTTTGAATATACCACTTATGCCGGAAGTACCGATACCAGAGGAACTGTTTCAAGTTGATAGAAAAAAGATTGTGGCTCTTACTATAGATCCTATACATCTGATAGAAATAAGAAAACATAGAATGGATAGATATAATATGATGTCTACAAAATTGAAGTATGCTGATGAAGAGAGAGTTCTTCAGGAATTGGAGTTTTCGGACAGGCTTATAAAGAAATTACACTGCAAAGTAATAGACGTGACAAAAAGAGCTATTGAAGATACCGCCCTTATTATAATGGAGTATATAGGGTATGTAGGTACAAAAAACTATTAAGGTAAGCAGAAAGTTGAATAATTAATTTTAAACTCGAAGATTTTCTTAAAGTGTTGATATATAAGGATTTTAGAGAAAATATAGGGAAATGAATCTTATAATCTGGGAAAAAGGTGTTGACACTTTAAAGAATATTTTGTATTATAGACTATGTCAGGTCGCAGGGATATAACATAGAAGAATGTATAANGGATTTTAGAGAAAATATAGGGAAATGAATCTTATAATCTGGGAAAAAGGTGTTGACACTTTAAAGAATATTTTGTATTATAGACTATGTCAGGTCGCAGGGATATAACATAGAAGAATGTATAAGGCCCCTTGGTCAAGTGGTTAAGACACCACCCTTTCACGGTGGTAACAGCAGTTCAAGTCTGCTAGGGGTCACCACAATTATATGGGTACATACTCAGCTAAATGAGTATCTGCCTTATAAGCAAGATACTCATAATAGTTTGAGTGCCGTGGGTCTGCCATGTGGAGCTTTTTAATGTGGCTCAGTAGCTCAGCTGGTTAGAGTGCCGGCCTGTCACGCCGGAGGTCGAGGGTTCGATACCCTTCTGAGTCGCCATGTATACAAATATCTATATATTTGTAGAGCAAATAATGAATTGACTTAAATGAGAAGTCTACTCTAGAAGGGAGGCTTACTCATTTAAGTTGAGGATTGTAATGTGTTTTTTAATTTTATAAAATAAGGGCCCCTTGGTCAAGTGGTTAAGACACCACCCTTTCACGGTGGTAACAGCAGTTCAAGTCTGCTAGGGGTCACCACAATCATATGGGCGCATAGCTCAGCTGGGAGAGCATCTGCCTTACAAGCAGAGGGTCACAGGTTCGAGCCCTGTTGTGCCCACCATGTGAAATTGTTTTAATGTGGCTCAGTAGCTCAGCTGGTTAGAGTGCCGGCCTGTCACGCCGGAGGTCGAGGGTTCGATACCCTTCTGAGTCGCCATGTACGCTGGCATAGCTCAGTTGGTAGAGCAACTGACTTGTAATCAGTAGGTCGTGAGTTCGAAGCTTACTGCCAGCACCATGGATAGGTTTTACAGTACTTAGCTGTAAAGCCTATTTTTTATTTAAATACATTATTATCTTATATTAAAAGGTCCTTTAAACAGTACTTTGATCATCAAGCCTATTAGTTCTTCCGGATCTGTTTTCATTCCTGTTTCAACCCAATATGTTATAACTCCTATATTCGCAGAAGATATGTATTCCAGCAGATATTCATTTAAATTTCCTACATTTCTCTTTTCTGCTTTGAATTTTATAGAAAGTTTCTTTTTCATGGTACTTTTTATCTTGTATGTAAATAGATTATCTCCATTTTTACCAAGGAGAGCTTTAAAATAATTACTGTGCTGTTTTATGTAGTTGAATATTTTTCTTATGGTTTCTAAAAAAATATCAAGATCCTGCTGTTTATGGATTATAATATTTTCTGTTTTTATTATATTTACTAAGTCGGAAAGTAATCCTTCCTCTATTTCTTCCAACAGATTATCTATATTTTCATAGTAATTGTAGAATGTTCCGCGGTTTAAACTGGATTTCTGGCATAGTTCCTTTACGCTTATTTTGTTTATAGGCTTATGTGTATATAGTTCAATAAAGGTGTCTTTAAGTAACTGGTTTGTTTTTGAAGTCATGGATGCTCACTTCGCTTTCAGTTGAATTCATTAACATTTTACACGTAAAGTAAAATAAAAATCAACAGAATTGGAGAAAATGTTTATTATGTAGAGTCATCCCTGTAGTATAATCAGCATATGAGGAGGAATACTATGGAGCATAGTTCTTATAGTGTAGTAGTTCAAAATGTAGATAGATGCTTTGGAAAGCATCAAATACTTTACAATATAAACTTGAAAGTGACCTGTTCACAGATCTTCGGACTTCTAGGACCTTCAGGTTCAGGCAAGACAACTCTAGTTAAAATGATCGCGGGAATTGATGTGCCTACAAAGGGACAGGTTTATGTACTGGGAGAGGAAATGCCTAAACTTTCAATGATGAATAAAATTGGGTATATGGCACAGTCTGATGCCCTTTATGGAGATATAACTGCAGAGGAAAATCTGAAGTTTTTTGCTGCCATGTACAATATATCTAAAGAAAATTGTACAAAGCGTATTGATGAAGTCATGGAATTGGTAAATTTATCTGAACATTTAAAGAAGAAAGTCAATCAATATTCTGGTGGAATGAAGCGGCGTCTGTCACTGGCTATTGCAATGTTAAATCAGCCTTTAGTACTTATTTTGGATGAGCCTACAGTAGGCATCGACCCTGTGCTTCGGAAATCTATATGGAATGAGTTGGACAGGTTAAGCAAAGAGGGTACTACCATCATAATTACAACTCATGTGATGGACGAAGCTGATAAATGTGATAACCTTTGCATGATACGTAATGGAAGGGTAATTGCAGCAGGCACTCCTGATGTGCTTAAAAAAAATACTGATTCCAATACAATAGAAGAAGCCTTTCTGTACTATGGAGGTGCTAAATGATGAGAATTGCCGCACTTACTATACGTATCTTGCGTCAGCTTAGAAATGACCGGAGGACTATTGCACTTATGATATTGGCACCTATTTTTGTATTGACGTTGATGTCATATATTTTTAATGGAGTTCAGTATGATCCAAAAATAGGCGTTATAAATGCACCTGAGAGCTTTATAGACAGATTGGAGAGCAGGTATGCAGTTGTAGGCAGGTACAGCGAAAGTGAAGCAGATATGCTTATAAGAGAATCAAAATTGGATGCGGTCATAAATTATAAGAGAGGAATTCCATATATTACGCTTGAGGGAAGCGATCCGGGGAAAAGCAAAGCAGTTATTGTACTGGTTCAAAACAGTATTCAAGATGCAAACCTAGGTATTAAACCAGATGTAACTTATTTATATGGTTATGAGAATATGACTTCATTTGACAATTTTGGACCTATACTTATTGGTTTCTTTGTGTTTTTCTTTGTATTTTTAATATCTGGAGTTTCTTTTCTAAGAGAACGTACCCAGGGAACTCTTGAGAGACTGCTTGCTACTCCAATACGTAGATGGGAAATTGTACTGGGATATATTTTGGGGTTTGGTATTTTTACTATAATACAGGCAGCTCTTATAGCCTGGTTTTCAATCAATGTTATAAATATGATGATGGTGGGATCTTTTATTTTAGTACTTATAATTACATTTCTAACTGCCATGGTAGCATTAACTATGGGAACTGCTCTATCTGCATTTGCGGAAAATGAACTTCAGATGATACAATTTATACCACTTGTTGTAGTTCCGCAGGTGTTCTTTTCCGGGCTATTTGATATGAGTACTATGGATACCTGGCTTCAAGTAATTGGGAAATTTATGCCGTTGTACTATTCAGCCGACGCCTTAAAACAGATCATGATACGGGGCAGGGGAATGGCTTCGATCTGGACAGATATTTTTATTTTAATAGGGATTTGTATGGTTTTTATTGTATTAAATATATTGGCACTCAAAAAATATCGCAGAATTTAAAATAGAATTATTTTAGGATGATAAGGGAGAGAGTTTTATGAAACGAATATATATATGTATTCTATTTGCGGCATTTATATTAACAGGCTGTGGAAGTAAATCTTCTATAACTTTAAAAGGTGATATTGCTGACAATACTGTTTCTGTAAGCAGCACTGTTGGCGGCAAGGTAATAAAAATGAATAAAAATCAGGGTGAAAAAGTAAAAAAAGGTGATCTAATTGCTCTTATAGATAATTCAAGTCAAAAATATCAGGTGGCTCAATTACAGGCAGTGGTTGATATGAAAAAGGCAAAATTGTCTTCATTAAATGCAGGCACCCGTACTGAACAAATTGAACAGGCTAAAGCACAAGTCAAGGCTGCAGGTGCCCAACTTGATTTATTAAAATCGGGGAATAGACAGGAACAGATAAATCAGTCACAAAACAATGTTTCAATTGCACAGCAGGATTTAAATATTGCTCAAACTCAATATGATAACTCCAAATCAGATTACGAAAAATATTTGATTTTAAATAAATCAGGAGCCATATCTCAAAAAGAACTGGAAGATGTTAAGTTAAAAATGGATACTTCAAGTTATACGCTCCTGTCTGCAAAATCAAAATTGGACAATGCCAGACAGCAGTTAAATTTAATGCAGGAGGGCTCTACCTCTCAGGCCATTGAAACTGCCAGTGCAAATTATGAGGCAGCAAACGCCCAGCTGAAACTTCTTGAAAATGGCCCTACCGACGATGAGATCAAGGCGTCACAAGAAGATCTAAATCAATCCATAGCTCAGCTTAGCCAGGCAAAAAATGAGCTTAACAAATACAATATAACCGCATTGTCCGATGGAATTATAATAAGTAAAAATTTTGAATTAGGTGATATAGTGACTGCGGGAAGTAATATTGCGGACATAGCGGTGACAGACGATCTGTATGTCATCTGTTATCTGCCGGACAAGTATTTGGATAAAATACACTATAATCAGTATGTGAATGTAAAAACATCACTGGGAATACAGAAGGGAAAGATAAATTATATTGATCTTAAGAAAGGATACACACCTAAAGATAAACAATCAACTTCAGATAAGGATCATATAACTACTAAGATAAAAATTGCCATAAAAGATAAAACTGGGATATTAAAGTCTGGTATGACTGCAGAAGTTGAAATCCCATTTAAATAAATGAAAATAGAACTTTGAATATTTTTCTAGAGAATTAAAAAATATAAGGGAAATAGGCACAGATCAATTTAGAATATGATCCCATGCCTGTTCTCCCTATCTAGATAAAGTGGATTTTATTTTAAATTCTTATTTTGTATATTTTGTTTTATGCGTATGTCTTCTCCGAAGAATTTACATAGGGTAAACTCTCCCAGTAATCTGGAGGAAATTCTTTCAGAATAGGATTTTAAAAGTTCTTCTAAGTCACAATTAGTCGATATAAGCATTTTTTTTTGTTTTAATAATTTTCTATTTAGAATGTTAAATAGTTCAGTTTTAGAAAAATCTGTTATTTGTTCTGAACCCAAGTCATCTATTATAAGTAAATCACAGTTCATAAGGAAATCTTCTAAATTAGTATCATTTTTAAATCTTATATTTTTTAAGTCTTCTATTAGATCTTCTGAAGTTCTGTAAACTACTAAAAAACCTCTATCCAGCAATTCTTTTGATATGCAATTTGATAAAAAGGTTTTACCCGTGCCTGGATTGCCGTAAAATAACAAGTTTTCCTTAGAAGAAGAAAAATTTTCTATGTAATTCCAGGATATAGAGGCTATTCTCTCTATGTTTTTCCTGGGGCTGGTCGGATTTCCTTTACTTTTTAAAGAAGAATATACTTGAAAATTAAAATTGTCAAAATTATTTTTATTTAATATATTTATTAAATCAGAATTATTATAGTATAATTTGATAAGTTTCTGTTTATAACAGCTGCATTTTTGGTGGCCTATAAATCCAGTGTCTTTACATTTAGGACATTGATAATGTATTTCGAGATAATCTACAGGATAATTATTAATTGCCAAGAGTTCAGATTTCCTAATTCTCAAATCTGTAATTTTTTCTTTTAACTCTTTTAAATATTTATCTTTGTTTTCGACGTTATTTAATATATTTATTGACAATTCTAGACTGAGCTTTCCTATAGATCTTTGTATGTCAATTATCTCAGGAAGTTTTCTCCTGATTTCTTCTTTTCGTATGTTCAAAGATTTTTCATCTTCTTCTCTTATTTTTTCATACATTTTAATTATTTGTGAATGGTAGCTCTTAATCATTTTTATCCCATCCTAACAATTTTTTTTCCAGATCGTCAAAATCATAATTTCTCTGTTTAAAATTATTGAAAGTACTTTTAGAATTTCTATTTCCAATATTTTTATTGCTATTTCTAAAGTTATTATGAGGTGTTTTTTTTACATCTTTTTTTTCAATATCTTCTAAAGTTCTAATTTTATCTTTATTCCAACTGGTCAATATTCCGTCAATATATTTAAAATCAGCTTTATTTATTCTCTCAAAACATATATTACAAGCTTTGAATATTATTTCTAGAGAAAAATTATAGCTTTCAATCCATTTTGAAAGCATTTCTTCCTGTGGCTTCATTATTTCTCCGTCTTTTATACCAAGATAATTTAGAATTTTTCTTATTTTAATCCATCTATCTTCACGGTTTTTTATAAAAATCTGAGCATCATTTACATTCTTTATCTTTGCATCAAACCAGGATAGAGCAGTTTTTTCTATATATCTGCTGTTTGTTTTACCCTTTGATGTACAGTATTGAACTAGGAGAAGTATAACTTCAGGGGAAAAATTGAGGTCATTTATCCAGCTTATATACATAGTCATTTCTTCTGAAGATAGAGGTCTTCCCGTGGATTTTTCTATATCTTCCAGCATATCTTTTATAGAATCTTTACTTAGTTCTTCTAATAAATTTATGCTATTTTCATTTTCTGTTTTTCTATCGGCTAAATCTAGAAAATCTATATTGTAATTTCCCATGTTGTCAATAGGAATCATTTTAATAACATTTTCGTCATTCCAATAATTCCAGGCGTTTAATACATCAGTTTCTAAAAGATGTAAAGCACTTGCCATAACTTGAGAGCTGACACCTAATTCACCAGATTTGCAATATTTTAGTCCCAGGAGATATACTTTGACAAATTCTCCCCGGGCCTTAGGCATAAATTTATCTATAAAGATATTGCTTACAGGTGTATAGTTTGTTTCATTAGTTTTAAATACAAAAGTACTCATATTTTTTACCTGCCTCTTATAAATTCCATTTTTAAAAAGCTACTATAATAAATCATTATATCAAAATAAGAAAAGTATAACAATGAAATGGATAGCTATTGTGGAAATTACTGTATATTGACAAAGGTTAATTATCATGCTAAAATTAGATTGATTAGTTAATTTAATATTCAGATTTTTCTTAACTAATTGTTAATAATACTGAATTCAGAATGTATATTTTATCTATATGTAAAGGTTTTATTATAATGGATCAGGGGAGAAAATAAAAATGATAATTCTTAAAAATATCAGTACTGTGTATACTTTCGATGATAAAGATAATGTGTTTACAAATTGCGACATTCTTATTGAAGGATCTAAAATTATAAAAATGGGGAGAAATATTTTACCAGATCATGAATGTGAAGAAATAAATTGCACAGGACTTGTGGCACTTCCGGGCTTTGTAAATACTCATCATCATTTATATCAAAGTTTGTTTAGGGGAATTAAGGAAGTACAAGAGCAGCCACTTTTTCCCTGGCTTACAAAGCTCTATAGTTATTGGAAGAATATAAACCCAGAAGCAGTTTATTATGGTGCCATGGTAGGATTCAGCGAACTTTTAAGAACAGGATGTACTTTGACTTCAGATCAGCATTATGTTTTTCCATTTGATCAGCCTGAGAATTTAATTGATATGGAAATAGAAGCATCACGTAAAATAGGAATTAGATTTCATGCCACCCGGGGTTCAATGTCTTTGGGAAAAGATAAAGGAGGGCTGCCTCCTATAAGTGTTATTCAAAAAGAGGATAAAATATTAGAAGATTGTAATAGGTTAGTTGATGAATATCATGATCCAAAGGACTTTTCTATGATTAGAATAGCGTTTGCACCATGTTCTCCATTTTCTGTGACTAAAGATTTAATGATAGAGACGAGAAAATTGGCGAGACAACTGGGAGTTATGATGCATACTCATTTAGCTGAAACCAAGGATGAAGAAAGATTCTGTATTGAAAAATACGGGAGAAGACCCTTTGAGCTCATGGAAGATATTGGATGGATTGGCTCAGACGTGTGGTTTGCACATGGTATATATTTAAATGATAGAGAAATCAGCAATTTAAAGGGAACTGGTATAGCTCATTGTCCATCTTCAAATATGAAATTGGGAAGTGGGATTTGCAGAACTACTGATATTGTAAAAGCATCAGGAAAATTGAGCATTGCAGTAGATGGAAGTGCAAGTAACGATGGTTCCAATATGTGGGAGGAAGTAAAAAGAGCATATTTATTAAATCATTTGAAATATGGTAATTATGGGTTGAGTGCATACGACATATTGAAAATTGCTACTAGAGGAGGAGCTGATGTACTGGGAAGAGCGGATACAGGAAGATTGGCTGTGGGAAAAGCAGCTGATATTATACTATTTGATCTGAACAAAATTGAATATGCTGGTTGTCATGATCCATTGATATCTTTGGTGTGTCTTGGTAACAGTTGTTTTACTAAAATGACTATAGTGAATGGGGAAGTTGTATCAATGGATGGAAAAATTCTGACAATTGACTGTGATAAGGTTTTTAGAGAGGCTAATAAAATTGCAATTCATATGTTGAAAAAACAGTCTTAGAATATTGACAAAGTAAGTATATTATTATAATATTTAATTAACTAGTTAATCAAATATTTAATAAAATTTAGTTCCCGTTTTAGCGTGGATTTCTATAAGTTCATAAATGAATTTAAAATTAGGAGGGTAATTATGTCTGAAATTAAAAATTTAATTCAAAAACTGGGAAATTTGAATTATGAAAAAATGTACAATAATGATTTTTTCCTAACATGGGAGAAAACAGATGAAGAACTTAAAGCCGTGTTTACAGTGGCCGATATTCTTCGCGAAATGAGACAAAATAATATTTCCACAAAGATTTTTGAAAGTGGACTTGGTATTTCAGTATTTAGAGACAATTCCACAAGAACAAGGTTTAGTTTTGCCAGTGCCTGTAATTTACTTGGACTTGAAGTACAGGATTTAGATGAATCTAAATCTCAAATTGCACATGGTGAAACCGTACGTGAGACGGCAAATATGATTTCTTTTATGGCTGAAGTTATAGGAATAAGAGATGACATGTTCATAGGTAAAGGCAACAAATACATGCATGATGTAGCTGATGCGGTTAAACAAGGCTATGAAGACGGCGTATTGCAGCAGCGTCCATCTCTTGTAAATCTTCAGTGCGATATAGATCACCCAACTCAGTGTATGGCAGATTTATTGCATATGATACATTATTTTGGTGGCATAGAAAATCTTAAGGGTAAAAAAATAGCAATGACATGGGCGTATTCACCTTCTTACGGGAAACCCTTGTCAGTTCCGCAGGGAATCATAGGATTAATGACAAGAATGGGTATGGAAGTTTCTCTGGCTCATCCAGAAGGATATGATCTAATGCCGGAAGTAGAACAGGTTGCTGCGAGAAATGCAGAACTGAGTGGTGGTAAATTTGTTAAAACTAATTCAATGACAGAAGCATTTAAGAATGCTGATGTTGTTTACCCTAAGAGTTGGGCATCCTTTGCTGCTATGAAAAAAAGAACCAACTTATATGGAGAAGGTAAATTTGATGAGATAAAAGTTCTTGAAAATGAACTATTGGCAGAAAATGCTAAACACAAAGAGTGGGAATGCACTGAAGATATGATGAAACTCACCAAGAGTGGAAAAGCTCTTTATATGCACTGCCTTCCAGCAGATATAAGCGGTGTGAGCTGTAAAGAAGGAGAAGTAGCGGCTTCGGTATTTGATCGCTATCGTGATCCACTATATAAACAAGCTGGATATAAGCCATATATTATTGCAGCAATGATAATGCTCAGTAAGGTTAGAAATCCAATTGAGGTACTTAATAAGCTTTTGAATTCAAATGTACCTAGATTTTTAGGAAAGTAAAGAACAGATTACATTAAAGAGTGACTCAAATTTATTTTGAGACACTCAATTCATATAATGTCAAAATAATCTATGAGATGTTATTGAAAATTTATTTTGTTTGGAGGGAGAATGAAAAATGAGTGATAGAATGTGCCCCATTTCTTTTGAAAAAATGATTAATTGGATCATTACAGAATTAAATGAAAATGGCACTATATTCGGAATTCATAAAGGCAAATTTTATAAAAATAAAGAACACAAATCTGCTGTAATATTTAATGAAAAATTATCTTCACCTTTGGGACCGGCAGCAGGTCCTAATTCTCAACTTGCTCAAAATATTATAGCGGCATATTTGACAGGAAGCCGTTTTATTGAACTAAAAACAGTACAAGTTATAGATGGAGAGGATTTGCCTGTAGCAAAACCATGTATTCATGCTCAGGACGAAGGTTACAATGTTGAATGGTCTACTGAATTGAAGGTTCAGGAAGCTTTTAATGAATATATAAAGGCGTGGTTTTTACTTCATGTTCTAATGAAAGAGCTTGATTTAAGTGAAAAAAGGGATTTTATGTTCAATATGAGTGTGGGTTATGATCTAAAAGGCATAAAGTCTCCTAAAATAGATGCCTATATCGAGGGAATGAGAAATGCTGTCAATACGGAAATATGGAAAGAATGTAAACAAGTACTTTCTTTAAATATGAATTTATTTAAGAAATTTAGCGAAAAAGATTTAGATAATATAGATTCTACTATATGTTCTTCTATTACATTGTCTACTTTACATGGATGTCCCCCTGAAGAAATAGAAAAGATTTCGAATTATCTTCTTGAGGAAAAGCATTTAAATACATTTATAAAGATGAACCCTACTTTGTTGGGAGAGAAATTTGTCAAAAATACCTTTGATAAAATGGGTTATGATTATATAGAATTAAATTCAAGCAGTTTTACAAAAGATCTGCAATATGCCGATGGAATAGCTATGTTGGGGCGATTGAAGGATAAGGCATCAAAATTGAATCTGGAAATAGGAGTAAAATTAACCAATACACTGCCAGTTAAAATAGTAAATGACGAACTTCCAGGTGAAGAAATGTATATGTCCGGGAGAGCTCTCTTTCCACTTACGATAACTCTGGCAAGCAGATTGTCTAAAGAATTTAATGGGGATTTGCAGATATCTTATTCGGGAGGAGTTGATTTCTTCAATGTAGATAAAATTTTAGCTGTAGGTATACAACCGATTACATTTGCTACAACTATTTTAAAACCAGGTGGATACGAGAGAATAACCCAGATGGCAAAAAAAGTGGAAGGACAGCTTAAAGGAAGCATTTCCTGTATTAATGTGATTCAATTGGAGGAACTTGCGAAACATTCATTAAAGGACAAACATCATCTCAAAGAATTGAGAACGGTGGACAGCAGAAAGATTTCTAAAGAACTTCCAATTTATGATTGTGCCATAGCGCCTTGCAGTATAGGATGTCCTATAAATCAGCAAATTCCTGAATATGTGAATTTGGTAGGAAAGAAAAAGTATGACGAAGCTTTTTCCATAATTGCAAAAGACAATACATCTCCAGCAATTACAGGTACAATTTGCAATCATAATTGTCAGTATAAATGTACAAGGCTTGATTATGACGAGTCTGTGCTCATTAGGAATATGAAGAAAATAGCAGTGATAAATTCTCAAGATAGGTATGTGGAGAATATCAAACCGGTAGAATTGAAGAGTAATAAAAAGGTGGCAGTTATAGGTGCAGGTCCGGCAGGACTTTCAGCAGCTGCATTTCTCAGAAGAAATGGCATTGATGTAACGGTAATGGATAAAAGGGAAAAGCCTTATGGTATAGTAGAATATGTAATTCCGGAATTCAGAATTTCTTCAGATATGATTAGGAAGGATTTTGAATTGGTTAAAAAGCATGGAGTAAAATTTAAATTTGGTATAGACGGAGTTTTTGATATAAATAGATTGAAGAAAGAATACGATTATATAGTGATTGCAACAGGTGCATGGAAGCCTGGGAAGATATCACTAGAGGAAGGAAAGGAGAAAGTAGTTGATGCCCTGGCATTTCTGGAAAAATTCAAATCAGAAAAAGAAAGCATAAGATTAGGAAAGCATGTTTGCGTTATCGGAGGCGGCGATGTCGCAATGGACTCTGCTAGAGCTGCCAAGAGAGTATATGGCGTTGAGAATGTATCCATAGTTTATAGAAGAACGAGAAAATACATGCCAGCTACACTGGAAGAATTGAAATTGGCCAGCTCAGAAGGCATTCTGTTTAAAGAACTCCTCTCACCTAAAGCTGTGAGAAAAGGTGAACTTGTCTGTGATGTAATGAAATTGGGCTCAAAGGACAGCTCGGGTAGGAGGAGACCCGAGGTAACAGGGGAAATTAAAAAACTACCGGCGGATACAGTTATTTTTGCAGTGGGAGAACAAATAGATACGGACCTATTGTCCAGTAATGGAGTAAAATTGAATGACAGAGGATTTCCTGAGATAAATGATTTTTGTGAAACCAGTATCCCAAAAGTATATGTGGCAGGAGATGTTAAAAAAGGACCATCTACTATTGTAAGTGCTATAGCGGATGGAAAGATAATAGCTAAAAATATATTGACAAGGGAAAACCTAAATAATGATTTTGCAGATAAAAATATTTCCTTAGATATAAAAGAATTATATAACAAAAAGGGAATACTTAGAGATCCTGTCTGCGAAGAATATGAATCGGAAAGATGTCTTGCTTGCAGCCATATTTGTGAATTATGTGTTGATGTGTGTCCGAACAGGGCCAATGTACTGATCAAAGTTGAAGAAAATTTCGAGTCCAAACATCAGATTTTACATGTAGATGGAATGTGTAATGAGTGTGGAAATTGTGGTATCTTCTGCCCTTACGATGGTAACCCTTACAAAGATAAAGTGACTCTTTTCTGGTCAGTGAGAGATTTTGAAAATAGTACAAATAAGGGCTTTGTCATATTGGATAGGGAAAAGTCTCTATTTAAAGTTAGAAAAGAAAATGGACAGGTTACCGATTATATACTTGGGGATAAGAATGTTGTTTCAAAGGAGATGGAGTCCATAATTAATACCTGCATGAAGAAATATAATTATATGTTAAAATAATTTATAGGTTAGGAGGAAGGATAAATGTATCTTGTTGGAAATGGCAAGGTTATTACTAGAGATGAAATCAGACCCATTATAGATAATGGTTGTATTGCAATTGATGGGAACAAAATTATGGAGGTTGGAACCACAGAGAATTTGAGGACAAAATACGATGATGCCAGATTTATAAATGCAAAAAATAGGCTCATTATGCCGGGATTTATAAATACTCATATGCATTATTACAGTACTTTTGCTAGAGGCATGGCCAATGACAGCCCACCTGCTAAGAATTTAGTTGATATACTTACAGGGCTATGGTGGAGACTGGATAGGACTCTCACACTGGAAGATGTGTATTACAGTGCCATAGTTCCCATGATAGATGAAGTAAAAAATGGAGTGACAACGGTTTTTGATCATCATGCCAGTGCACATGCAGTTAGAGGAAGTTTGTTTAAAATTGCTGAAGCTGCGGAGAAGATAGGGATTAGAAGTAATTTGTGCTATGAAACTTCTGATAGAGATGGAGAAAAGATAGCTGATGAAGGTATTGCTGAGAATGTAGAGTTTATTAAGTATTGCAACCGTAAAAATGATGATATGCTAAAAGCTATGTTTGGACTTCACGCTTCCATGACAATATCGGATAAAACTTTAGAAAAATGTTTAAATGCTATTTCAGGTCTGAATACAGGATTTCATGTTCACACTGGTGAAGGCGTTCAAGATATGATAGATTCAAAAGCTAAATATGGTAAGGGAATTGTAGAGAGATGGTATGATGCGGGGGTGCTTTGTGATAAGACTATTTTGGTGCATTGTATTCATGTGGCTGAGAAAGAACTTGATCTAATCAAAAAGAAGAATGCCATAGTAGTCCATAATCCGGAGTCCAATATGGGAAATGCAGTGGGAGCTTCTCCTGTACTTGAGATGTATAAAAAAGGAATATTACTTGGACTTGGAACGGATGGGTATACTACAGATATGATGGAATCCTATAAAGTCGGAAATCTTATTCATAAACATGTAAAAAAAGATTCAACAGTGGCGTATACGGAAATACCAAATATGTTGTTTGAAAACAACAGGAAGATAACTGAAAGATTTATCGATGGACAGGTAGGAATATTGAAAGAGGGAGCATTAGCTGATGTAATTGTAGTTGATTATAATCCACCTACTCCTATCAATAAAGATAATGTCAACAGCCATCTGCTGTTTGGTGTTAATGGGAAATGTGTAGATACAACTATTATAAATGGAAAAGTCATTATGGAAGACAGAGAACTTATTGATATTGATGAGGAAGGTATTATGGCAAAGAGCCGTGAACTTGCAAATAACCTTTGGAAGCGTTTCTAAAAATTGATTTTATAAAGATAAATTCCGGTAAGATAAATTTTTGCCGGAATTTATCTTTATGTTGAAATTAAATCCATTTTACTTTAAAATTTGGAGTATATGGAGTTATTGTTAAATGTCGAACTCATTTAATGTGTAACTTGTTAAGAGAAGAGAGGTTATTGATAATATGACAAAAGATATAAAAAAAAAGATACTAGATGCTGCTATGAAAGTGGTATCCAGGGAAAAAATAAGTGGAACACGTATGTATATGATAGCTGAAGAGGCTAAAATGAGCCAGGGTAATTTACATTATCATTTTGCCACTAAAAATGACATAATGACATCACTTTTAGATGAGGTACAAGAAAAATTTTCTGCTTTACGTAAAAATTATATTGATTTAAAAAATAAAGATGCTAAAGAGAATATTAAGGGTCTTTTTGATCAGAAAAAAGATGAAATTATGAATAGAAAAGAATTGGAATATATTCAATTTGACTACTGGGTCCAGGGAACAGTAAATGAAGAGATAAGAAAAAAATTTCAGAATACCTTTAACATATGGAGAAATAATGTAAATGAAATATTGGAAAAAGGTGAATCCATAGAAAAAGTGAATGATGAAATCAAAAATATGTTACCGTTTATAATGGTATCTTTAATGCTGGGTGGTTCATTACAATATCTTATAGATGAGGGGAAATTTGATCTGGATAAATATTTTAATGCAGCGGAAAAGCTCATATTTGATGAAATTTTTCAAAAGTAGAATTATTTATAATATATAATTTGGAAATGAGTGCGGGTTATCTTATATGAATTTAAGCTCATTTCCATTTTTAAGCATTAATTTATCATAGGAAAAGAGGAATTTTAATTGACACTAGAAATTATAGTAGTTATGTTTATAACAGGTGCTATTTTAGGATTTGTAGGAGCGGGAGGTTCAGGATTTATAATATCAATTCTAACTGTAATATTCCATTATCCAATCCATACATCTCTTGGAACAGCCCTTGCAGCAATGATTTTCTCATCCATTTCGGGTTCTTTAAGCCACTATAAAGAGGGAAATGCCGTATTGAAAGTTGGGATTGCAGTTGGACTATTTGGTGCAATAGGAGCGTGGACTAGCTCTAATTTTTCATACTTCATACCGGCTGATAAATTGAAATGGATTACTTCTGGAATGTTGTACTTGTCAGCGGTGGTCTTGTGGATCCGTATGTTTATAGTTTCACGCAACTATGCAAATATAGATAAGTCTGGTGACTTACCTCCTGGAGTGAAATTCTGGATATCATGCGGCAGCATAGGTTTGATTACTGGTGCTATTTCAGGTATGTGTGGTATAGGTTCTGCTTCCTTCATCCAAATTGGTTTAATGTTTATACTGGGAATGTCAATACGTGAATCTGCTGGAACTACCATGATGGTGATCGTTCCCATAGCTTTAGCTGGTGGAGCTGGATATTATCATTTGGGATATTTAAACATTCATTTGCTGATTGAAGTGGTAGCAGGTACAATGATGGGATCTTATATAGGTGCCAAACTTACAAGGCGGGTTCCTGTACCTATACTAAAAACTGCAATGATTTTAGTACCTATTACAGCAGGTACTTTACTTTTATTTTGATCAAGAGAGATTATGTATTTTTATCCGATTTACAATAATATAAAAAGAACTGCCTTAAAGTATTTTTAGGCAGTTCTTTAAATACATAGATTAGTTTATTTAATTTCAGTATTTTTTATATTCTGTGAATTATTACTGCTTTTGACGGCGCTTTCATGATGTCCGTGATTTAAAAAGGCGTTGAGAATTACAGCTGTTACAGTTGCTGTTACAATTCCACTACTGAATATGGAATTAAATATCTGAGGAGTATTTTTTAATAAATCTGGAACCATAGTTACTCCAAGACCTAATCCTATAGAACAGGCAACTATCAGCATGTTTGAATTTTTGTTGAAGTCTACGGAAGAAAGCATTTGAATACCTGCAACGGCAACCATTGCAAACATTATGATAGTTGCTCCTCCTATAACAGGCTGAGGAATAATAGTAGCTAAAGCGGCGAATTTCGGAATTAATCCAAGAGCAATGAGGATGATACCAGAAGCCACTACTACGAAACGACTTGTTACCCTGCTCAGAGCTAAAAGACCTAAATTCTAATTGAATGTAGTATAGGGGAATGAATTGAATATGCCACCTAAAAGTGAGGAAATACCCTCCGCTCTTATTCCACGAACAATATCCTTTTCACTTATATCCTTGTCACAGACCCTACCTATTCCAAGGTAGGTACCGGTGGATTCAATCATTACTGTAAGCATTACAAAACACATCATGATTATTGTACCTATGTTGAATTTAGGTATACCAAAACTGAATGGATGTACAAAGCTCAGCCATTTAGCGTTTGTGACTACAGAAAAGTCAACCATACCCATGAAGGATGCTACTATAGTACCAATCACAATACCATTTAAGATAGATATGGATTGAAAAAATCCCTTTAAGTATTTATTTGATAATAAAACTATAACGATTACAAATCCAGCTAATAAAAGATTTTTTATATTTCCAAAATCCTTTACACCACTGCCACCTCCAATACTGGTAGCGCCTACATTGATTAATGAAAGACCGATCATAGTTACGACAGTTCCTATTACTACATTGGGAAAGAGCTTCAATATTTTCCCGTATAGTGGAGCGACCAGAAACATAAATATAGCTGATACTATTATAGCTCCGTAAACCGTTTGCATTCCAAAATTTTTACCGATAATAATTATTGGACCAACTGCTGCAAATGTACATCCCAAAATTGCGGGAAGTCTTATTCCTATAAAGTTTCCAATACCAATAGCTTGTAGTAAAGTTGCGATACCACAGGTAAATAGATCTGCGGCTACCAAAAGCGATAGATGTTGTGGAGTCAGCCCTACAGAGCTGCCAATTACCAAAGGTACTGCTACAGCACCTGCATACATAGCAAGTACATGTTGAAGTCCTAAAGTGGCGAGTTGAGGAATTGGCAGCATTTGATTTACTTTGTCTACTTTTTTTACATCTTTTTCTGTCATGTATAGTCCTCCTTTAAAATATAATCTTTATCTAAGGGCTACCATATTTATTACAGAGTTCAAAGTGAAAGGAGTAAATATCAATTAATGGTAATTTTAGGTAATAACCAAAATCTACCAAAATAGAACGCTGATATTTAAATATGTGCCTAGATAAGTTTTTCTAAGGTTCATATAGGAAAAGCATTCTTTATCCGATAGCTACCTGCTCTAATACTGCCACTTCTATAAGTGACAGATAAGGGCAGCTACGCCCCTGGATAACGATTTCTAAACTTCAGATGGTGTCAAAAACCCCACCTGAAGCAAAGAACTCTGTTTATGCATGAATTCTACTTGAACCTAATGGTTATTTGATATTTATTATTAAAATGGCAATTCTAATATAAATGTAGCATATAAAAGAATTCCCATAAGAGTAAAAGAATTTTAATAAAATTAATTAACTAGTTAGTCAATAAGTTATTACTTCTGATCATACAATATTAAAAAAATATTGTCAATATTTTAGCAATGAAATTATTGTTTAAATAATATATTTTTAAACAATTTTGAAAATATATTTGTAAAATAATTTATACATAAATAGGAAAAAATATTGATTTTATTGATAAAAACTATAGACAGCTTTAATTTTTTAATATATACTTTGATTATCAAAATATTTGATTATCAAAAATTTAAAAGGGGAGAGTTATATGAAATTACCTCCATTGATTATAGGAAATTTGAAAACTACTATACCCATTATTCAAGGCGGTATGGGTGTGGGTATTTCTGGATATAGGCTTGCACAGGCAGTGGCAAATGAAGGTGGTATTGGCGTGATTTCTACAGTGCAGATAGGATACAGAGAACCAGATTTTGAAACAAATACCAAGGAAGCGAATATCAGAGCTTTGAGAAAGGAAATAAGGAAAGCCAGGAAGTTGTCTCCTAAAGGTATAATTGGAGTAAATATCATGGTAGCCATAAGTGACTATGAAGATATGGTAAAAACTTCTATAGAAGAAAAGGTTGATATAATTATATCAGGTGCAGGTCTTCCACTTAGTCTTCCTAGACTTGCGGTAGGGAGTGATGTTAAGCTGGCACCTATAGTTTCTTCAGGGAAAGCAGCTTCTATTATAATAAGAAGCTGGATTAAAAGATATAATAGAATACCGGATGCAATTGTAGTGGAGGGACCAGAAGCAGGAGGACATTTGGGATTTCATCTAGAACAGCTTAAAGAAGGGAAAGAGCATTTGGATGATATAGTGTGCGATGTCATTAAAACTGTGAATTCGTTAAAATGTGAAAAAAATATTCCAGTAATAGCAGCAGGCGGTATTTATACGGGAGGGGATATTGTAAGGTTTTTAAGATTAGGGGCAAGTGGAGTTCAGATGGGAAGTCGTTTTGTGGCTACTGAAGAATGTGATGCACATATAAATTTTAAGAGAGCATATATAAACTCGAGAAAAGAGGATATAAAGATAATAAAAAGCCCTGTAGGCCTTCCTGGAAGAGCTTTGAGAAATAAGTTCATACAAGAAGTTGAAAAAAATAGAATTGTACCCTGTAAATGTTACAATTGCTTGAAAAAATGTGATCCCAATAAGACCCCCTATTGTATATCTGAAGCTTTAATTAATTCAGTCAGGGGGAAAATAGAAAAGGGACTTGTGTTTGTTGGAAGCAACGCCTACAGAATAGATAAGATAGTTAAGGTTAAAGAACTTATAGGGGAACTTATTACAGAAGCAGAGGATCTATATGTAAATGATAAAGCAGTAAATTTGTTAAAGTGGTGATTTGATGAACAAGGGTATAAATATTGTAAATGAATTATTGGTGGATCTTTTTAATGATATTTTAGCAATAGAACAAAAATCTCTTCAATATTCCATATTTAAAGATCTATCTATTACAGAAGTACATACCATAGAAGCTATAGGTATGTATAAACCCAGAACTATGACAGAAGTAGCCTGTCAATTAGATATAACCCTCAGCACTTTAACTACGGCTATAAATCATCTGGTAAAAAAAGAATACGTTATAAGGGAACGCAGCGAGCATGACAGAAGGATTGTATTTATAAAATTGACAAAAAAAGGAAAACTGGCTTTTAGAGTCCATCAAAAATTTCACTCCGATATGGTTAAGGAAACCATAAGAGGATTGACGGAGCAGGAAGAGAAAGTTTTGGTTGAATCACTGGAAAAGCTAAATAATTTCTTTAGATCAAAATATAATCTTAAATCCGGATTGAAGGAGAAGAATAATGAATAAGGTTGAAATTATAGGTACAGGAAGTTATGTACCTTCTAAAATTGTGGATAATAATGAGTTGAGTCATACGGTAGATACGAGCGATGAGTGGATAATAAGTAGAACGGGGATAAAGCAGAGGAGGATATCAGAAGGAGAGGATACTTCAGATATGGCTACGAAGGCTGCAATAAATGCCATAAAATCTGCAAAAATAGAAGTAAGTGATATAGAACTTATAATATTAGCTACAGCTACTCCAGATAATTTTATACCATCAACGTCCTGTATAGTACAAAAAAATATAAAGGCAGTTAATGCAACTTGTTTTGATATATCAGCAGCTTGTTCGGGGCTTATATACGGAATAGATGCAGCTGCACAGTTTATAAGAACAGGAAGGTTTAATACGGCACTTGTTATAGGAGCCGAAACTCTTTCCAAGATAATTGACTGGAAGGATAGAAATACCTGCATCTTATTTGGAGATGGTGCTTCAGCTGTTGTTTTAAGAAAGGGAGAAGAAGAGGGGATACTCTCCATAAAAACAGGTTCGGATGGCAGCAAGGGAAGGGCATTAATCTGCCCGGCAGTACCGGTAAATAATTTTTTATCCGGAAATGAAATGTACTTAAATAAAAGTACGGTGAGCATGGATGGAAAAGAGATATTTAAATTTGCAGTGAAAGTTCTGGTAAAGTTAGTGCAGGAGCTGGCTGATGAATCAAACTGTGATCTAGAAGAAATCAAATATATAATTCCACATCAGGCCAATTATAGAATAATAGAATGTGCTGCTAAAAAATTAGGGATAAACTCAAATAAATTTTATACCAATCTGGATCTTTACGGTAATACGTCGGCTGCCAGCATTGGGATAGCTTTAGATGAAGTATATAAAAAAAGCTTAGTAAAAAGAGGGGATAAAATTCTCATTATAGGCTTTGGAGGAGGATTAACCTATGGAGGAATTATGATTGAGGTATTATAAATTCATAGAGGATTTTGGAGGATAATAATGATAATTCAAAGAATAGAAAAAATAATAGCAGATCAACTTGAGTTGGGAGAAAAGAACATAGATGTAAAAACTTCTTTTGAAGATTTGGGCATAGATTCATTGGAATTATTTCAAATAATAATTGAAGTAGAAGAAGAATTTCAAGTTGAAATAGAAGATGTGGAGGATATAAAAACCATAGGAGATCTAGTAGAGATCGTAAAAGACAAAATTAGAACAGGAGGAAATACTCATGATTGATTATGTATTCCCCGATATAATAGGAGTAAAATATCCGATTATTCAAGGAGGAATGGCATGGATTGCAGATAGCTCTTTGGCAGCAGCAGTATCTAATGCAGGGGGGCTTGGAATAATAACAGGGAATGCACCTATTGAATGGGTGAGAAATGAGATTAGACAGGCAAAGAAGCTTACAGATAAACCCTTTGGTGTAAACATAATGCTCTTGTCAGAGTCTGCAGAAGAGGTAGCTAAAATGGCATGTGAAGAAGGTGTTAGAGTTGTGACCACCGGAGCCGGCAATCCAGGAAAGTATATAGATATGTGGAAGAAGTACAATATAAAGGTTATTCCAGTGGTGGCATCTGTGGCGCTGGCCAAAAGAATGGAAAAAGCAGGAGTGGATGCTGTCATAGCAGAAGGCTGCGAGTCAGGGGGGCATATAGGAGAACTGACTACTATGTCGTTAGTTCCTCAGGTGGTTGATGCCGTGAATATACCTGTAATTGCCGCAGGGGGAATAGGAGACGGAAGAGGAATGGCAGCAGCTTTTATGCTGGGGGCGCAAGGGATTCAGCTTGGAACTAGATTTTTGGTAGCAAAGGAGTGTACGGTTCATCAGAATTATAAAAACAGAGTATTAAATGCCAGAGATATCGATACACAAGTTACAGCCCGAGCTACAGGGCATCCAGTACGTGTTATTAGAAACAAATTAGTGAGAAAATTTCAGCTCTTGGAGAAAAGTGGAGCTGATTTAGAGGAATATGAAAAGCTTGGTAAAGGAGCCTTGTCCAGGGCAGCTCGCGAGGGTGATGTAGATAATGGTTCTGTTATGGCAGGACAGATAGCAGGCCTTGTTTGCAAAGAGCAGAGCTGCAGCGAAATAATAGAGGAAATGCTCAGACAGGCAGAAAATGATATTAAAGATGTAAAAAATATATTTGGAGGTAGATTATGGGTAAGATAGCTTTTTTATTTTCGGGTCAAGGAGCCCAATATACAGGTATGGGAAGGGATCTTGCAGATAATATAGAAGTTTCTAGAAAAGTGTTTCAGGAGGCAGACGAAGCAGTGGGGTTTCCCATAAGCGAAATGTGTTTTGAAGGACCACAAGAAGAATTGGATAAAACTGAAAATACTCAGCCGGCAATCTTAACTACCAGTATAGCTGCATTAAGAGCTCTTGAAAGTTTTGATATAAAGGCTGATATTGCGGCAGGATTGAGTTTAGGGGAATACTCTGCACTTGTATGCAGTGGCTCCATGGAGTTTAAGAAAGCGGTTGCTTTAGTGAAAAAAAGGGGAAAATACATGCAAGAGGCAGTGCCTGAAGGTGTTGGAACTATGGCTGCTGTCATGGGATTGGATTACCTGACAATAGAGAATGTCTGCAGGGATTGCGAGACTGTGGGTATAGTTGAACCCTCTAATATAAACTGCCCTGGACAGGTAGTAATTGGAGGGGAGATAAAAGCAGTTGAAGCTGCCTGTCAGCATTTGAAAGAAAAAGGTGCTCGCAGGGTAGTGAAACTTTCGGTAAGTGCACCTTTTCATACATCTATGTTAAAACCGGCAGCAGAAAAACTAGAGTTGGAATTAAATAAATTTAATATAGGGAGATTTTCTATTCCTGTAGTGACAAATGTTACAGGGGAAATTATTAAAAGCTCCAAGGATGTGAAAGCACTGCTGAAAAAACAGGTTATGAGCACAGTTCTTTTTGAAAAGTGTATAAATACCATGCTTAAAGTGGGAGCTGATACTTTTGTGGAGATAGGACCCGGGAAAGTATTGAGTGGATTTGTAAAAAAGATAGATAGGAAAGTTACCTTATTGAATGTTCAAGATATGGATTCTTTAAATAATGCAGTACAAATATTAAAGAATAGATAGGAGAAATGAAATGGATATTGCCAGTAAAAATGTAGCGATAATTACAGGGGCAGCGAAAGGTATTGGAAGGGCTATTGCACTTAGGTTGGCAGAAGATGGATTTGACATAGCGATTAATTACAGAAGTAGTTCAGCTAATGTAAAAGAACTGATGGATGAAATTGAAAATAAGGGCTGTAAAGTGATTGCTGTACAGGGGGATGTAAGCATATTTGAGGAAGCTAAAAATATTATAAAGAGGGCAGTAGAGGTTTTTAAAAGAGTAGATGTCCTCGTAAATAATGCGGGGATAACCCGGGATGGACTGCTTTTGAGGATGAAAGAAAATGACTTTGATAAGGTAATAGAAGTAAATTTAAAGGGCACTTTTAATTGTATAAGGCATGTAAGCCCTGTTATGCTTAAACAGCGAAGCGGGAAAATAATAAATATATCTTCAGTAGTAGGTATAACCGGTAATGCAGGTCAAGTGAATTATTCGGCCGCAAAAGCTGGAATAATAGGAATTACCAAGTCTACGGCTAGGGAATTGGCATCAAGAGGAATAAATGTAAATGCAGTGGCTCCGGGTTTTATAAAAACGGATATGACAAACAGCTTATCAGAAAAAATAAGAGAAAATACGCTGCGTACTATACCGTTGAAAAGGTTTGGGACTGTCTATGATGTAGCAAATGTGGTATCTTTCTTGGCATCATCTGATTCAGACTATATAACGGGTCAGGTAATAAATATAGATGGCGGAATGGTAATGTAAATTTTTAAAGGTCAGGTGATATTTATGAAAAGAGAAGTTGTAATTACAGGATTGGGAGCAGTTACGCCAGTGGGAAATGATGTTAAAACTTTTTGGAATAATATAAAAGACGGGGTTTGTGGAATAGATTTTATCAAAGCATTTGATACGGAGAATTTCAAATCAAAATTAGCAGCTGAAGTGAAAAACTTTGATGCTAATAAAAGCCTAGGAAGGAGAGAGGCTAGAAGACTTGATAGGTTCTCACAATTTGCCCTGGTTTCTGCAGAAGAGGCAGTAGAAGATTCAGGTCTTGATTTAGATGCCATAGATAGATACAGGTTTGGAGTATTAGTAGGTTCCGGTATTGGAGGCATAGGGACAATAGAGGAAGAGCACAGCATCCTTGTGGAAAAAGGGCCTAACAGAATAAGGCCGCTATTTATACCTATGATCATAGGGAACATGGCAGCAGGGAATATAGCTATAAAATTTGGAGCCAAAGGTATATGTACTACGGTAGTATCAGCTTGTGCTACAGGTACTAATGCCATTGGAGAGGCCTACAAGATCATTGAAGATGGAAGGGCCGATATAATGATTGCAGGAGGAGCAGAGGCTTCTATAACACCTCTTTCTATATCGGGATTCATATCATTAACTGCATTGAGCAGAAGTAATGATCCTAAAAGGGCTTCTATTCCATTTGACAGGGAAAGAGGGGGTTTTGTCATGGGGGAAGGCTCAGGTATTGTTGTATTGGAGTCATTAGAGCATGCAAAAAGTAGAAATGCACATATTTACTCTCAAATAGTTGGGTATGGCTCTACCTGCGATGCTTACCACATAACAGCTGTAGCTCCGGATGGAGAAGGAGCAGCAAGAGCTATGAAGATGGCAATAGAGGAAGCAGGAATAGACAAAAGAGAGGTTTCCTATATAAATGCCCATGGAACAGGCACTGTGAGCAATGATAAATCCGAAACCAGGGCTATAAAGAAAGTATTTGAAGATTATGCAAAAGAAATTCCTGTAAGCTCCACGAAATCAATGACAGGACATCTTCTGGGAGCAGCAGGGGCAATAGAAGCCATAATATGTGCTAAATCCATAGAGGATAATTATGTTCCACCTACTATAGGTTATAGAGAAAAAGATGAAGAATGTGATCTTGATTATGTACCTAATAAAGGTAGAAATTTAGAAGTTAAGTATGCTATGTCTAATTCTTTTGGGTTTGGGGGACATAATGCAGTTATTTTATTAAAAAAGTGGAGTGAATAATATGGATTTTGAAGCAATTGAAAATATGATAAAGGTTATGGATAACTCAAAGCTTGGTTATTTAGAAATTAATTGGCAGGATATATCTATAATAATGAAAAAAAAGGGAGAAAAGGGAAATATAAAGCAGATAAATATTGTAAAAGAAAATGAACGTGAAGACAGTATTGCAGCGGGAAAATGTGAAAATAAATGTGAAGAGGAAGAGGGCGATACAGTAAATAAGCTTGAATCAGATAAGAAAGAAAAAAATAATAATGAAGAAGAAGATAATATAAAGGAAGTTACATCACCTATTGTAGGTACTTTTTATAGCTCCCCAGATCCAGAGAAACCTGCTTTTGTAAATGTAGGAAGTAAGGTAAAAAAGGGGGATACTCTATGTGTCATAGAGGCCATGAAACTTATGAATGATATTCAAAGTGAAATAGATGGAGAAGTGGTGGAGATTTTAGCTAAAAATGAGCAAATGGTGGAATATGGGCAGCCCTTGTTTAAAATAAAGACCGATAACTGAAGTTGATTACAGACTCTAGTATTGGAAGATCTATGGAATGGAGGAAAGATATATGGACGAAGACAGGTTTAATGTAAATTTTGGTTTAAAAGAAATAAAGGAAATTATACCGCATAGATATCCATTTTTACTAATAGATAAAGTTACTTATATGGAGCCGGGTAAAAAGGTCACAGCTTATAAAAATGTCACTGGAAATGAGTATTTTTTTCCGGGGCATTTTCCAGAAGAACCTATAATGCCGGGGGTACTCATAATAGAGGCTCTGGCCCAGGCTGGTGCTGTAGCTATACTGAGTAAAAAAGAATTTAAGAATAAAATAGCTTTTTTTGGAGGAATAAATAAGGCAAAATTTAGGAAAAAAGTAGTTCCTGGGGATATACTTAAACTAGAAGTTGAAATTATAAAAATCAAGGGCCCTGCTGGAATGGGAAAAGCAACAGCATATGTTCAAGATAGGAAAGCTGCAGAAGCGGAATTAATTTTTATGATAGGAGACAAAAACTAATTGTCAGGAGTTGAGTTTTAAAAAATGTTTAGTAAGATTTTAATTGCAAACAGGGGAGAAATAGCAGTTAGGATAATTAGAGCCTGTAGAGAAATGGGAATAGAAACTGTGGCTGTATATTCTGAGGCCGATAGAGAGGCACTACATACCCAGTTGGCAGATGAAGCTATTTGTATAGGACCTGCTTCTCCTAGAGAAAGCTATCTAAATGTGCAAAATATAATAAGCGCAACAGTTTTATCTGGTGCTCAGGCTATTCATCCTGGATTTGGATTCTTATCTGAAAATAGTAAATTTGCCAGTATATGTAGAGAGTGTAATATAACTTTTATAGGGCCTTCTCCTGAGTGTATTGAAAGTATGGGTAATAAATCCAATGCCAGGTATATAATGAATAGGAACGGTGTTCCGACTGTGCCGGGATCAGAGGGAGCTGTTACTTCAGGCGAGGAACTTCTGGAGGTAGCCAGGAGGATAAAGTATCCTGTTATGATAAAGGCTTCAGCAGGGGGCGGTGGAAGAGGTATACGAGTTGTATATGCGGAGGCTCAACTTATAAAAAATTATGAAAATGCCAAGCTAGAAGCTAAAAATGCTTTTGGTGATGACACCATATATCTAGAAAAATTTATAGAAAGACCAAAACATATAGAAATTCAGATACTTGCAGATAATTTTGGGAATACGGTTTACCTGGGAGAAAGAGATTGTTCCATGCAGAGGAGAAATCAGAAAGTGCTGGAGGAAACGCCCAGTAAAGTTGTTACAGAAGAACTTAGAAGATCTATGGGGGAAACGGCGGTAAAAGCTGCTAAAGCAGTGCATTATACTAATGCGGGAACGGTAGAGTTCCTTTTAGATAAAAATAATAATTATTATTTTATGGAAATGAACACCCGTATTCAAGTAGAACATGGCATAACTGAAATGGTAACGGGAATAGATCTGGTAAAGGAGCAGATAAAAATTGCAGCTGGAGAAAAACTTGATTTTTGCCAAAATGATGTAAAGATTCACGGACATTCTATAGAATGCAGAATAAATGCGGAGAATGTGCAAAAGGGATTTATACCCTCACCGGGGAAGATAAAAGATCTATACGTACCAGGTGGTTTTAATGTGAGAGTTGACAGTGCAGTTTATTCGGGATATGATATTCCTCCTTATTACGATTCTATGATAGCAAAGCTAATTGTATATGGTAAAAATAGAGAAGAGGCTATATGTAAAATGAAAAGAGCTCTGGGAGAATTTATTATAGAAGGGGTTGATACCAATATAGATTTCCAATTTAAAATCATAAATAGTGATGATTTTGTGAAAGGAATTTATGATACAAAATTTATAGAAAATAATTTGACAGGTTAGAGCCATATTTTTGTTTTATGCAATAAAGTTAGCTGGTAATTAAGTTAAGCAACCAACTCAATAAAAGAGGTGATAGATTTTGTTGGATAAATTATTTAAAAAAACAAAGTATATTACAGTAAGTCAGAAGGCTCTAAGTAATATTGATAATAGCTTAAGTAAAAGACCAAGTATACCAAGCGGTGCTTGGGTAAAATGCGGTAACTGCGGTAAAATATTGTATAGAAAGGATTTAAAGAACAATTATAGTATATGTCAATATTGCAATCACCATTTTAGAATAAATGCAAGAGAAAGAATTGATCTTATAGCCGATAGGGAGAGCTTTTATGAATTTGATAAAAATATGACTTCAGCTAATCCCATAGAATTTAAGGGGTATAGGGATAAAATTAAAAATATGCAGAAAAAGACTAATATGGCGGAGGCAGTAATAACGGGACAATGTACTATATTTAAAGAACCATCGGTTATATGTGTAATGGACAGTAATTTTATGATGGGAAGTATGGGTTCTGTAGTAGGAGAAAAAATAACCAGGGCAGTGGAAAGAGCCATAAAGCTAAAATTTCCATTGATTATTTTTACAGCTTCCGGAGGAGCGAGAATGCAGGAAGGTATTTTTTCGCTTATGCAAATGGCCAAGATAAGTGGAGCCATTTCCAGACTGAATGCAAATGGCCTCCTTTATATACCTGTACTTACGGATCCAACTACAGGTGGAGTCACAGCTAGTTTTGCCATGCTTGGAGATATAATATTAGCTGAACCTGGTGCACTTGTGGGATTTGCCGGAAAAAGAGTAATAGAGCAGACTATAAAACAAAAACTTCCCGAGGGATTTCAAAGCTCTGAATTTCTATTGCAGCATGGTTTTATAGACAGTATAGTTTCAAGAGAAGATTTAAAAGGAACTCTGGGAAAGATACTGTCGATTCACAGCAGAAATAGGTAATATTTTAAAATTTTTTATGTAAATTTTCTAAAGGAAAGGAAGCTCTCGTATGGAAAAATTGGGAAGGGTTCAAAAAATTTTGAATAGGAAGCTTGATGTTAAGGATGCATGGAGAAGGGTGACTTTAGCTAGGATGTTGGAAAGACCAACTTCTTTAGATTATATAAAAAATGTATTTGATTCTTTTATGGAACTTCATGGTGACAGATATTTCGGAGATGATCTCTCCGTAGTTGGAGGTATTGCACTTTTGGATGGAGAACCTGTAACTGTAGTAGCCCAGCAAAAGGGTAGAAATACTGAAGAGAATATTAAGAGGAATTTTGGTATGCCAAATCCTGAGGGATATAGGAAAGGTTTAAGACTCATGAAGCAAGCGGATAAATTTGATAGACCTATTATATGTTTTGTAGATACTCCCGGAGCTTTTTGTGGAATGGAAGCAGAAGAAAGGGGACAGGGAGAAGCCATAGCAAGAAATCTGATGGATATATTTAATCTGAAAGTGCCTATAATATCCTTAATAATAGGAGAAGGTGGCAGTGGAGGGGCTTTGGCTTTTGCCGTGGCAGATTCGGTGTGGATGCTGGAAAATTCCATATATTCTGTTTTATCTCCAGAGGGATTTGCAGGTATACTTTGGAAGGATGCCTCCAGAGCTAAAGAGGCAGCAGCGGTTATGAAAATCACAGCTCAAGATTTAAAAAAATATGGTATAATAGATAAAGTATTAAAAGAACCTGTAGGTGGAGCGCAGAAAGATGTAAGAAAGATATCTAAAGTTATAAAAGGTCAGTTTATAGAAGAAATAGGTATACTTAGAAAGCGTTCTAGGAAGGAATTGTTAGAAGAAAGGTATAATAAATTTAGATGCATTGGAAAATTTATAGAATAGATAATTAAATTATCATATTTTAATATAGAGGTGAATTTCATGGGAATTAAATTGTTGTGTACGCGTAATTTTGGCGATAAAAATATTGCCAATATAAAAAAATTAGGATACGATGTAAAGATCGTAGGGGAAAATGGAGCTCGCTATACAGAGAATATGAAGGATACAGAAGTACTGCTCTGTTATGATCCATTTAAGACCCTGGATATAAGCGGCATGAAAAATTTAAAATGGATACAGTTATTCAGTATCGGTATAGATCAGCTTCCCATGGATGTAGTTAAAAAAAATCATATATTAATTACCAACAATAAGGGTGGATACAGCATACCCATGGGTGAATGGATAGTATTAAAGATATTGGAAATGCTTAGACACAGCAGAAGGTTTTATGAAAATCAGCGGAACAGATTGTGGAAATTGGATACCGGTATATTGGAATTATGGGGTAAAACCGTAGGCTTTATTGGAACTGGAAGTATAGCAAAGGAAGCCGCCAAAAGATTGGTAGCATTTGATGTAAAAATAGTAGGATTGAATACAAAAGGCGAAGATGTAGCTTACTTTAACCAGTGTTTTTCATCGGAGCAAATAAAGGACATGTTGAAATTATGTGATATAGTTGTGATAACCATTCCCTATACTAAAAAAACATGTCATATGATAGATGGTAGTGCATTTAGAGCTATGAAAAATGGGGTCTATATAGTAAATACAGCAAGAGGTTCTATAATGGATGAAAGTGCCTTTATAGAGAATGTAAAGAATAAAAAGATATTAGGAGCAGCCTTAGATGTGGTGGAAGAAGAACCTTTAGATAAGGATAATCCTCTTTGGGAATTTGAAAATGTAATAATAACGCCACATAATTCCTGGGTGTCTGAAAGGGCTGACATTAGAAGATTTAATATGATATATAATAATTTAAAAAGATATGTATCAGGAGATAAATTAGATAACTTAGTAGATGTATACAGGGGTTATTGAAAAATATAAAGAGCTTTAAATGAAAGCAAGATACACTAGAGAGGGGAGATATATCTGGACCTACTAGTGTATCTTTATTAGCTTGTAAGAATTATTGATTTTAATTTACAGAGGGGGATGTAGTTGTGGGTGGCACGAAAGTTCTGGCTGCAAGCTCCTGATCATACAGGTAGAGTGCAGCTGGATTATCTCCTATCCTTTTTAATGTTTGAATGGCATTGTTGAATGTATCTTCCTCTTCTACCTGTTCATTGATAAACCATTGAAGCAAAGCTATTGAAGCATAATCCTTATCTTCACTGGCTATAGACATTAAATTATTAATTCTTGAAGTGACTATTTGTTCATGCTTTAAGGCAGTTTCAAAAACTTCAAGTGGTGATTCGTAGTCATTTTTAGGATCGCTAAATCCTTTTATGGTAATATTGCCACCTACTTGATTTAAGTAGTCAAAAAATTTTGATGCATGGAAATTTTCTTCCTGTATCTGAACTTTAAAGAAGTTGACAAAACCATTTAGATTTTGTCTTGCAAAATATGCTTCCATGGCCAAATAAATATTAGCAGAATAATATTCAAAGTTTATCTGATCGTTTATAGCTTTTTCTAATCTTTTGCTTAGCATAATAATACCTCCTAAATTAAATTGTTATCATATAATAGTATATATTATATGATAACATATAATAATCCAATGTTCAAATACTTAATGAACATTAAGGTTTTAATATTGTTTAAGGAAGCAATTTATTTATATTTATTGTACCGGCACCTTGATACCATTTAGGAATATTTAAAAGATCACAAGATATTTTAAGAAGTGACATTAAATCATTAAAAGTGAGATCAGGATTGTTTTCGTACAGGAGAGCACATATACCGCTTACGTATGCTGCTGAACAAGAAGTACCTGTATAACAAGTATAGGGATTTCCCAAAGGTTTTGGATATATTTTCATTCCATTTCTTTCTGATATATATTCTGGACTGGAATTTATGGAACATATATTTACACAAGCAGCGGTTAAATCAGGTTTTCCGATTTTATCTACAGGTCCGCAGGAAGAATATTCATAAGGTTTAATTATATTAGCACTTGTATCTATACCAGATACTGTTATGCAGTTATCAAGAATAGCTATACCTCTTATGCTTCCCTGAAGGTTGCCGCAGTGGCCTGAAGGCACTATAACAGTTATATTCATTTTTACTGCTATCTGAAAAGCTTTTTCAAATAGAGATAATATAAAATGATTATTTGCACATAATTCAAAAGGGAGGCAAATTATCTTTATGTTTTCATTTTCACTATCATTTAGAAGAAGCTGAATAGAAAATAAGATATCTGATACTAGTCCCTTTCCGAGGGCATTGAAAGCCTTTATTGAATAAATATTGCTGTTTTCGGCAACACCCCTATATATTCCACCGGATTCATTTCCATTTCCACATATGATTCCACTCATAAAAGTTCCGTGCCCATTGTCATCGTAGGGATGTTTATATCCTTTTATTAAGTCTATAAATTTTTTGATTTTATTTTTAGGGCTTAAAAGATCAGGATGGGGATAGACACCTGAATCCACTATGCCTATACATATGCCTTTTCCCGTAAGACGATACTTTTCTCCAGATATTATACCATTTGAAACAAGTACACTTTTGCCAGCACATAATAGAGCGAGACAATCATCTTCTATATGTCTTACCTGTGGTAATTCTATTAGTCTATTTATGGCATTAGGTGTTAAGATGGCACTTATACAATTTATAATTGGTATAACATGAAGTAATTTTCCTTTGTATATTTTTATTTTTTTTTCTATAGTCTCTGGAAGTGAAGTATATTGTAATATTATCCTATAGTTTTTATATAAATTTTTATCTATTGATGATTTCAAATTGGATCCTAATTTATTTTTAATGGAAAACATACTATTCCCCTTAAAATTATTTATAATATATTATAATAATTATTATAATATATGTGCTCCGGCTGAAAATAATTAAATGTATAAATAGTTATTTTATAGCAAAAGTTTTTTTACACAGATCAAAAAAAGCTTTTGCTGTTGGAGTAAGAGTTCTCTTAGAACTTAAAATTAAATATATTGCCCTGTTTAAAGATATATTTTTTAATTTACTTTCTTTTATGACTCCCCAGGATATATAATCTCTAAAGACTTGATTTGAAACTACTGCTATACCTAATCCATTTTTTACAAATTGAATAAGTGTGTCTAAATTATTTACTTCAAAATAGGAATTTATATTTGAAATATTGTATCCGTTTTCCTGGAGAATATCCTCAAAAGTTTTTCTAGTGGCAGAACCTTTTTCACGCAGTATGAAATTATACTTAAAAAGCGAAACTATATCTATGATGTCTGGAATATTAAATGAAGGAGGAGATATTATAACTAACTCGTCTTTAGTCAATTTATAACTTTTAATTTTTTCATCATTTACCGGTTCACCTACGAGACCAATTTCACAGTCAAATTTTATTATATTTTTAATTATTTCGGCAGAACTTAATTCTAAAACATCAAAGGTTACCTCAGGATATATACTGTGAAAATTTTTTATTAGAGAAGGAACTAAGGCATTGCATGGTGTTGTACTGGCGGCTAATTTAAGTTTACCACTTATAGTCTTATTAAAATTTACTAAGGTATGTATAGCTTTATCACGTGTATTTAAAATCTCTATGGCAAATTTTAAAAAAGACTCTCCAGCAGGAGTCAATAATACCTCTTTTGAAGTCCTGTCAAAAAGTTGTACTTTTAGTTCTTTTTCTAGAATGGAAATATGAGAACTAATAGCAGGCTGTGACAAGAATATGGAGTTTGCAGCCTTTGAAAAACTTTTAAACTTAGCTACATTTATAAAGGCCTCTATTTGTTTAAAATCCATTTTTAAGCATCCCCCCTAAGAACAAACTGATTTATTTTAATTAATTTATGTTTCTTCATTAATTATATAGTTATCTTTAAAATTAGTCTAATATATTTAAATATTTATCAACCCTTCCATTTTAGCACTAATATGCCTATAATCATAATTATTATTCCAGCTATTTTATTGAAAGTGAAATTGATTTTCTGAGAATCAAACAGACCCCAAAAGTCGATTAAAGCTGCTGCTAGCAATTGAGATACAAGAATTATTGAAATAGAATGAGTTGTACCTAAAGATTTAATTCCCTGCATCACAGTAAAGGTTATAATTACTCCAAATACGCCACCTAAAAAATATAATTTTTTACAGCAATTTATATTTCCCCAGTTTTCCTTTCCGGATGATAAAACTATTATTAGTGTTATTATAAACCCAACACCCTGGACTATTGTATTCGTAGCCCAGAGACCTATTTTTTCACTGAGTCTGGTATTGAAGACACCTTGAATACTCATGCTTATTCCAGCTATTATTGAATATAGTATGCCAAGCATAAATTATCACCTTCCACAATTTAGTTTAACCATAATGGGGCTATATATTTAATAGTTCTATTTATAAAATCTGGAAGGGATCAAAAATATTCTCAAGATGATAGATCTTGAGAATATTAAAAGTCAATTATAATTGGATCTCTTAATTATAAAAGAATTATTATAATAGGCATCTTCTATTTCTTTTAGTGAAAATCCTAATTTGTTTCCTAAACTTATGAAATCTTCAAACAGAGTTATGTAATGATCTTTAGAAGAAGATATTACAAAATCATTTATATCAATATATAGGTTTAAAAATTGTGATGTCATATCATATTCATTAGGTTTTATTTTTACGTTAATATCTGTAAATCCCTTTTCAATACCTAAAGTCAGCATAAAACACAGGGAATTTATATAGCTTTTTAAAATTAAATTTTTATTTATAGTTTTATCATTACTCCAAAAGTTAAAACATCGAGTTTCATTAGCTAATTCGGCCATTTTTACTTGAAGTGCAAGGGTTTTTTTTGAAATTAAAGAAGTTTTATCAACAGAAATGTTTTTTTTAATTCTCTGATCCAAATTTTCTTGTAATTCAAATAATTTTGTGAGGTTCATAAATAGGCTTCCTTTCTTTCTATATTTATATAATTTTTAAAAAGTTTTTATAAGTACTTTTTTACTTAATTATATTTTAACTAAATTTGATAGATATTGAAACAATGTGCAACCGGTTACAACAAAAATTTCAAGAAATTTTTTAGAATCTAAAATATAAATATAAATTGTAAACCTATTTAAAACCAGAAGTTTTAATTGCTTTTGAATGTTATTTGTAACAAAAGAAAGGTTTATTCAAAATTTTATTTTGAATAAACCTTTCCTTATTTATTTTAAAAGTATAAATTTATATATTAAAATTCAGCAGAACCAGTAGTTCTGGGGAATGGTATTACGTCTCTTATGTTGGACATTCCAGTTATATACATAATTATTCTTTCAAATCCCAGCCCAAAGCCAGAATGTTTTGTCTCCCCGTATTTTCTAAGTTCTAAATACCACCAGTAGTCTTTTTTATTGAGGCCGAGTTCCTCTATTCTTTTTTCCAGTACATCATATCTTTCTTCTCTTTGGCTTCCCCCAACTATTTCACCAACTCCTGGAACTAATAGATCGGCAGCAGCTACTGTCTTTCCATCCTCATTTTGTCTCATATAAAAGGCCTTTATCTCCTTTGGATAATCAGTTACAAATATAGGTTTATTAAATACTTTTTCAGTTAAATATCTTTCGTGTTCTGTTTGGAGATCAATTCCCCACTCCACTGGATACTGAAATTTTTCTCCGCTTTTTTTAAGGATATCTACAGCTTCAGTATAAGTTATTCTGTCAAAACTTGAGTTAACTACATTATCCAACCTATTAAATAGATCTTTATCTATAAATGAATTAAAAAATTCCATTTCTTCAGGAGCGTTTTCAAGTACGTATTTTATCACATATTTTACTAAATCTTCAGCTACGTCCATATAATCTTTTAGTTCAGCGAAAGCCATTTCTGGTTCTATCATCCAAAATTCAGCAGCATGTCTTGCTGTATTTGAGTCCTCGGCTCTAAATGTGGGTCCAAAAGTGTATACGTTTCTGAAAGCCAGGGCCATGGTTTCAGCAGATAGCTGACCGCTTACAGTTAAATTAGTTTCCTTGCCAAAAAAATCCTTGGAAAAATCTACGGTTCCATCTTCTTTTTTAGGTATGCTGCCTAGATCAAATGAAGTTACTTTAAACATTTCACCGGCGCCTTCACAGTCACTTCCCGTTATTATAGGAGTATTTGCGTATACGAAACCTCTCTCTTGAAAGAATTTATGGACGGCATAGGCTGCTATAGAGCGAACTCTAAATACTGCAGAAAAAGTATTGCTTCTAGGCCTTAAATGAGCTATAGTTCTCAAATATTCAAGAGTATGTCTTTTCTTTTGAAGCGGATAATCTGGAGCTGAATTGCCTTCTAAAATTATTTTACTGGCTTTAAGTTCAAAAGGCTGTTTTGCATCTGGAGTAAGAACTAATATACCTTCAACTAAGAGTGATGAGCTAATGGCCAATTTTGATATCTGTTTAAAATTTTCAAGTGTATTATCAAAAACTATTTGAATATTCTTGAAAAATGATCCGTCGTTTAATTCTATAAATCCAAATGATTTAGAATCTCTTATAGTTCTAATCCAGCCTGAAATTTGAATATTTTTGCCCGAAAATTTTTCACTTTCCCTGTACAGAGATTTTACTAATGTTGTTTTCATAGTGTCCTCCTTTGTAAACATATTATATTTTGAATTATTAATAAAAAAAGCCCTTCGTCCTTAAAGGGACGAAAGACTTTACTCGCGGTACCACCCAATTTGCCATAAAATATGACCAACTTTAAGATAACAACATATATTTTATTATCTTTCACTTTAAGGTACTGATTACCTCTAAGCCTACTTTCACGAAAGATTTCGGTTAGAAACTCCGAGATGTTCTTCGATATAGATCTATATTGGACTTCCACCATTACCAATTCGCTTTGAATAGATTCTATATTTACTCTTCTCTTCATGGTCTTATAAATTTATACAGTTTTAATATCATAAATCTTCATTCTAAGATTATAATATTTATAAGATACATTGTCAACAATTAGTGTATAAATGTTTAATTTCTTATTTCAAATTCATCTATGAAAGTATAATAGTTTGGTTTAGTGATGGAAGTAAGCTTTATATATCGGGCATTTATAGGCTTGTCTAAGGTAAGATATATGGGATATCTTGAGCCATTTCTATCCGAAAAAGGTACAGAAGGTATTCTCAACAGTCCTACGGGGGTAAAATTTATTCCATCTTCAGATATACCAATAGAAGCCCTTTCAGGGAGTTCAGCCCAGGGAATAGGATCTCTGAGATAATCCACTACGAATTGCTGTACGGGTTGTATTTTACCTAAATCTATATTTATATCTATAGGATCGTTATACCATCCTACGAAGTCACTGCTTTTTGAAGAGTTTATAGAAGAGTATTTACCATCTGTGAGTTTGATAAAATGTACATCATTATACTTTTCATGGGGCAAAGGCGTAATAGAGTACTTGCAGTTTTTAGAAAGCAAATGTGGTAATTTGGCGAAAGTATCAATATTAACGGATACTGAATTCGAAGGTTTTGAAACATTCCCTGAAAATCCAAGGGATCTTACTGTATAAGTGCAGGATTTTGTATTCTCTTTTAACAAAGGCATGTCTATAATAGATTTTGAAAACCCGTTGGGGTTGCCACCATATTTTCTCTGAAGCATAATTCTTGAAATCAAAATATTGTCCCTATATATTTCGTAGCCGCATATGTTATCGGTGTTTTTGGGAACAGACCAGCTTATTTTGAATTTGTTATTTTCCACAGTTGTTATAGTTAAATTTTGAGGACTGTCTAATTTTTTATAAGGGAGTTTTCCGTGCTCTACATAATATGAATATGCTTTATTAAATCCACTGTCTATATTATTGGGACTGTAATAGTGACTGTAGGAAAAGCATATTATGTTGTCTACACAGGGGCTCTCCAATGTGAGTTGTTTTAGGAATCTGTCTAAAGGTACACTGGAATTATTTACATAGTCGAAATTTTCGGCATTTGACCAAAATAACATGCCAGGTTTTTTAGCTACAGCTTTTTTTAAGGCAGTATACCAAGAATTGACTTCCTCTAAATTTAATCTTCCACTTCCTACAGAGTCTTGTGGGCAAAATATGTCCCCCTTTTTAAAATTGGTTTTTGAAAATAGGTACTGCCAATTTGAAGAATATTGATTAGCAGTACCAGCAGATGAATTCATAAATGGAGATAATAGTATAGGAAGACGCTCTCCTTTGGAATTAAGATGGTTTATGTGAATATTAATGGCATTGGCTAAATTTTTAAATTCACTTATTTTAGTGTATTTGGCGTTGTCGACTTCGTAGGGGAAATACCACCCGTAGAAGGCATTTGGATATTTAGAATGATACTTTTTATACAGATCATCGGCTACAACGTTAGCTCTTTCCATCTGTGAGTTTAGCCACAGGTAGTTGTCTGCAGGTACCTGCCACCAGTCAGTGTTAAAATTAGGTCCTATAAAAACTTTCATGTTTAGGTGCTCCGCATTTTTTAAACATAATTCCACAGGATCTATATTCCCATATATTTTTTTATATCCAGAGATATTATTTTTATAGCAAGTATTTGTTATATTCCCTTGAGTTTGGGACACGTTTGTTATTATTATATATTTCATTTTATTTTCTTTGAGATAATTCAATTCATTTTTCCAGTCATTGCTATTCCAATGTTGTGTCATATCCAGCTGTATAAAGCTTCCCGTTATTATAGGATAATTTCTATTAGATCTAAGAGGGCTATTGAAGTAAATGAGTCCAAAAGTAAAAATTAATATAATTAAAGCTATATAGAGGAATTTTTTATTCATCATGGTGATAGATTTTCCTTTCTTAATTCTAAAAATATTTAAATGTATTTTGCATTTAAATAATAACATATAAATTATAAAGGAGTAAACTTTTAAAGTTTACTCCGAGCTCTGTACAAAAAAATGAATTGCTGCATAGTTTAATTATGCAGTAATCCCTTTTGTAAATGTGTCTTAATATTCTGTACTCTGCAATGATCTTCCACATTTGATTTATTGTTTTGCAAATATAAAATAGCTTCCAATACACCACCAGCAATATTTCTTGCTTTATCAGAAATTGTAAAGCAGTTCTTACGCTCCGAAGCCCTGGGATCTATATCAGCTATCTTAAGTCCCTTAAATACAGTACTGTTATCTCTTATAATACCTCTTAACACTCCTGTCAATGAGGCTTTTATTTTTACATTGTCTACTAGGGCTATGGTGCTGCCTTTTTTTACTAGATCTCCAATTTGCTTAATATTTTTTATGATTCCACTGCAGGGGCTGTATATCACTCGTTCTTTAGAAAAACCAAGTATACTTCCAGGGCATCCTGTGTCGGCCATGGCACAGCCGCTGTATATAACTCTTCCCAAATTGTGACCTCTCATGGTTTCAACAACTGCATTTACATCGTCACCTGCTTTAAAGCCAGGGCCTAGACCTATAGTTATATCTGCCATGTTTATATTTGTTCCTAAATTTTTTTTAGCCAGTATTGCATCAACTAAAATTTTAGGCCTTATGGTATTTAAACAATTACAGTGTGGATCTACCATTATAGGAACTCTGTTATTTATCCACGCATCATATATATTTTTCATATTTTTAGCATATACAGCGGTAATTCCTTCTATTGTAATCTTACCCTCGTATATTGCTTCGCTAAAAGATACCAATCTTCTAATAGAAGTGGGATTTTTAACTTCTAAAACCAGAACCTTAAAACCACATCTGTGAAGCTTTTGCACAGTACCTGAAGCAATATCTCCTCCTCCTCGAATTATCACAATATCATTACGCATATTAGATCACCCTTATTTTATATTTAATATATTTTTATAATCGTACGGTGTATCAATATCAAAAATAGGATATTGATTTTTTAATTCTAAAAAGATTATTTTATCAATGTTTTTATTTATTATAGATTTTCCACCAGTGTCACCGGTTAAATTCAGAAGTTCTTTTATATAGTCTTTTGGAAAAATGACAGGGGAACCAGGCCTAAGCTTGAATTTAGGTACTATAATAAAATGTCTATGAAATTTAAAGCACTGCACTAAATCGTTTATAGTATTTGAAGTTAGCATAGGCTGATCACCTGTGAAAAACATATATCCGTCAGCAGGGACTGAATTGATAATTCCGAGTTTTATAGATTGACTCTGACCAATGTAAGCCCTGTTGTTTTTTACAACATTTAACCCCTTTTTTTTAGCCAAGTTTATCACTTTTACATCTCGTGCAACTAGAATGACTTGATTAAAAGTACAATTTGCTATGGCATCAATAGTGTGTTCAAGTAATGGTTTACCCTTATAAGGTAAAAGCAGTTTATCGGTACCCATTCTATGAGAATATCCTGAAGCCATTATAATAGCATTGATCATTTAATTTATAGTTTACCCCCTTTAAAGTACCTCATAAATTTTATTTTTTAAGCTGCCCATAATTATTCTATCTACGTAATTATGAGGTTTAATGTTTTTCGATAATATTTTTGAAAATACTGTTGAATTTGTGTCTTCCACTTTGTTGATGAATAGAATTTTTTTACCCGATGATTTTTTAAATAAACCATTAGGATGAAGTATAAGTGAAATCAAATGATTTAATGAGACTTTTTCACCTAAGTGAGAATTAGTTAGTTCTATAAATCTATCAACTCTATGGATATTATCTGAATTGATTGTCTTACCTAAGCAAGTTATATCAATTATTCCAACAGTAATGTTGGTGCCTTTGAAGATTACAGGTTCGTTTTCTCTCCAACCTTTTAGAGATTTGCCTTTTGAACCATCTGCTTCTATTAATATATAGTTAAAATTATGAAGCTCTTTTATTAATGTATCTTCATCTAGTCCCGATATTTTTGAATTATTATCTAATATATTACCATAAACATAGATACCTTTTTCAGGTAATGTACAGCAGTGCAGAAAATTTTTTTTACCTATAGCCATAAAATCATACTGTTCTTTAGAGGGAACATAAATTTTTGTAGTAGTAAATAACAGTACTTTATTTTGAGATCTAAGTTCCTGTGCTAAGTTAAACATAAAAGAGGTTTTACCTCCAGATCCAACTATTGATACAACGCAGTTTTTATATATACCCAACAAGTCTTTCAGCAATTTTTGAACACCTCGTTTATCAGTGTATTAAATATATATTACTGATTTCTATTAATACAAGCAATAAGTATACCTAAAGTATTTGATAAGCCATTGATATAATAATTATGTATGCTAAATTTAAAGATAAAGCAAAGGGTTAATTTTAAATTTATGGATATAAAATTGTGGTTGGAAAATAAAAAAACTATATTATAGGCAGTTCCATTATCAAATTGATAATTATATGTATATTTGATAAATTTCATAATGCTATAGGGTATAATAAAATCAAATTATAATTTTAGTATAAATATATCAAGATGATAATTTATTAGATCTAAAAAGGATTGATGTAATGATGGAAACTTCTTTTTTAAAGCAAATACAGCCTACAGTTATCAAGTATGCAAATATAATTTCAAAAACAATAAATGTAGATGTAGAAATAGTTGATAAGAATTTTTTAAGAATTGCGGGTACAGGTATCTATAGTCAAAAGACAGATGAAGATATTTCTACAGAAGGTTATGTATATAATCATGTTCTTAAAACTGGAGAAACACAGGTAATAGAAAGTCCAGGTAAAAATTTTTTGTGTAGGAATTGTAATAATAGGAAGCATTGTATTGAAAAAATGCAGGTTTCTATGCCTATAATTTATGAAGAAAAGATTATTGGGGTTATAGGATTTATATGCTCAGATGATGAACAAAAGCAGCGGGTAAAGAAAAATATAAAATCTTATCTGGAAATTTTAGAGCAAATATCAGATTTTATAAGAGCTAAGATATATGCCCATTTTGAAAATAAGAGAAACAATATGATGATAGATCTTTTAAAACAGGTTATAGATTCTGTGAATAAGGGTGTAGTGGTTTTGAGTGATAATAATGAAATTGTTCATATGAACAGCAGTGCGTCAGATCAGCTTAATATAGATCCGGAAAAATTTAAACATAGTATAGATGTGACTGCAACTGGTGAATATATAGCAGGTACAGAAGTGTATACAGTTATAGTAAACAAGAAGAAATTATATTTAATGGGACAGTTGATTCCAGTATATCCGAGATTAGCCACCTATGATAGAATATTTATATTTGACAAAATAAAAAAATTAAAGGCGGATATGTATAAGGTAGCAAAAATACGAGAAGTTAAAGCTGATGATATTATAGGAAAGTCTAAAGTTATGATTAAATTGAAAGATAGGATAAAAAAGATGGCTTCTTCAAAATCCACAGTACTTATAACAGGAGAAAGTGGAACAGGGAAAGAATTGATCGCCAAAGCTATACATTCTGAAGGTGATAGGAGGAATAAGCCTTTTATAGCCATAAACTGTGGAGCTATACCTGATAATCTTTTGGAGAGCGAATTATTTGGATATGCCAGAGGTGCTTTCAGCGGGGCAGATCCTAGGGGAAGAATAGGAAAATTTGAACTGGCCAATGGGGGTATAATATTTTTGGATGAAATAGGTGATATGCCACTATATTTACAGGTGAAGATACTAAGAGTAATTCAAGAGAAAAAAATAGTCAGAATTGGATCCAACCAGCTTATGAATTTAGATATACGTGTTATAGCAGCCACTAATAGGGATTTAAAAAAACTTATAAAGGAAAATAAATTTAGAGAGGATCTATATTATCGTTTAAATGTCATACCTATGGAAGTACCACCTCTCAGGTGCAGGAAAGAGGATATAGAATTGCTTGCTATGAATATAATTGGGAAATACAATTATGCTTTTAATAAATCAATTCATGGCATTGATAGTAGAGCAAAACAGCTCTTAGTAGATTATTCCTGGCCGGGCAATGTAAGAGAACTGGAAAATACTATAGAATTTATGATGAATATGGCTGGCAAAAGTGGAATTCTAACTGTAGATATGCTTCCTGAAACTATTTTAAACTATAAGGGTCAGATAGATGAAAAAATTTTAGCACATGAATCGATAAAACCACTTAAAGAAGTTGAAAAAAAATATATATTGAAGGCTTTAGACTTGTATGGCTCTGATACGAAAGGCAAGCAAATGGCAGCAAATAAATTGGGTATAGGAATAGCTACCTTGTATAGAAAATTGGGAGGCATAAAATAATTTTTTATTGGTTATCATTATGATACTTTATTATCATAATGATAACCAAGATATTGTGTATTGTCGCATATTATACAGCGATATCTTTTGAATTTTAAATATCAACTTTTATAGAGTTTTTCTAAATTGTTATGGAATGATTATTGCTGTAGTTAATTGCGTAAAAAGTTATTATGAAGAGGAGACATAAATAAAATGGATAAAAAGATATTGTGGAAGAAAAATACTATCGGAGTAAAGGAAAAAAAATCTGTAGAATTTTTAAGTAAGAGGGAAATTGAAAAGGTTAAAAAATTTCATGAAAGTTTTCCCCAATATTCAGAAACACCTTTAGTGAATCTGAGCAATTTGGCTAAAAAAATTGGTTTAGGTGGTATATATGTAAAAGATGAATCCTATCGTTTTGGGCTAAACGCCTTTAAAGTTTTAGGAGGTTCTTTTGCAATGGGAAACTACCTGGCTCAAAAATTAAATAGGGATATATCAGAATTGGGATATGCCAAAGTCACTTCAGACAAAGTAAGAAAGCAATTGGGAGAAATTACTTTTATAACTGCTACAGATGGAAATCACGGGCGCGGAGTTGCATGGACGGCATCTCAACTAAAACAAAAATCAGTAGTATACATGCCAAAGGGCTCATCTCAAAGCCGTTTTCAGAATATAAAAAATGAAGGTGCAGATGTAACTATTACGGATTTGAATTATGATGATGCAGTTAGATTGGCAAATAAGCATGCAGAAGAGAATGGATGGGTAATGGTTCAAGACACCGCATGGGAAGGTTATGAAGATATCCCTACCTGGATAATGCAGGGATATGGGACAATGTCCTTAGAAGCATTGGAGCAGTTGAAAAAGTTAGAAGTTGAAAGACCAACTCATATATTTATACAAGCTGGAGTTGGTTCACTGGCTGGTTCGGTTCAGGGGTTCTTTGCATCTGCATTTGGAGAGAATTGTCCTAAGACAGTTGTAGTGGAGGCCGATGAGGCAGCTTGCCTGTATAAATCAGCTGTAGCAAATGACGGAAAAGTTAGATCCGTTGGAGGAGATATGCCTACTATAATGGCGGGACTTGCCTGCGGTGAGGCAAATACCATAGGCTGGGAAGTATTGAAGTCCTATAGCAGTGAATTTATTGCTTGTCCCGACTGGGTTACGGCTAAAGGAATGAGAGTTCTTGGAAATCCATTGAAAGGAGATACTAGAGTTATTTCAGGAGAATCAGGTGCAGTTACCACAGGGCTTTTATGTTCTATAATGACAAGAGACGATTTAAAAGGACTTAGAGAAGAGCTGGAATTAGATGAAAATTCAAAGGTACTTTTATTTAGTACGGAAGGCGATACGGATCCGGATAAATACAGAAGAATTGTATGGGATGGAGAATATCAGAGCATATAATTTATAAATATTGTAATCATAATATCTAATTTTTATATATTTTAGATATGTCAAAGAGGAGAGTAATATGTATAAATTCACTTTAAATGGAGTTCAAAAGATTGTAAGTGAAGATAAAAAGCTGTTAGATTATCTAAGAGATGATGAAAGGTTGACCTCAGTAAAGAATGGCTGTGGTGAAGGAGCCTGTGGAGCCTGCATGGTGTTATTAGATGATAAAGCAGCAAGGGCATGTTTGTTTACTTTGTCTAAAGTAGAAGGAAAAAATATAACGACTATTGAAGGCTTTACAGAAAGAGAAAGAAAAGTGTTTGCATGGGCTTTTTCTGAAGCTGGGGCAGTGCAGTGCGGTTTTTGTATTCCTGGGATGGTTATAAGTGCTAAGGCTCTTCTAAATAAAAATTTAAACCCAACTTCTAAGGATATAAAAGCCGCTATCAATGGCAATATATGTAGGTGTACTGGCTATGTAAAAATAGAAAAAGCTATAAAAATGGCGGCTAAGGCTTTTAGAGAAAAAATCAAGCTGCCTGAAAGAAATTTTAAGGGACTTGTAGGAGAGAGAATATACAGGGTTGATGCAGAGGACAAGATATTAGGCAGGGCAGAGTATTCGGGGGATATGTATGTAGATGGAATGCTATATGGTTCAGCTTTAAGAAGTAAGTATCCTAGGGCTTTAGTGAAATCAATAGATACGACAGAAGCAGAGAATTATCCTGGTGTTGTGGCAGTTCTTACGGCTAAAGATGTGCCGGGTAAAAGATATTCAGGTCATATAGTAAGTGATTGGCCGATTATGATTGCACAGGGAGAGGAAACCAGATATTTAGGAGATGCTGTTGCCCTGGTAGCAGCGGAGACTAAAGAAGTATTGCAGAAAGCATTGGGTCTAATTAAAGTAGAATATGAAGAACTTAATCCATTGACGTCTCCTGAAGCAGCTATGGCAAAAAATGCACCTAAAATACATTCTAAAGGAAATATATTGTCAAGAGAAATTTTAAAAAGAGGAGATCCGGATAAAGTTATAGCAGAATCTAAATATGTAGTTACCAACAAGTATTCAGTCCCATTTACGGAACATGCTTTTTTAGAACCAGAGTCTGCATTAGCTATGCCATATGGGGAAGATGGAGTAAAGGTATATACTGGAAGTCAGGGCATATATGATGATCGTAGGGAAATCTCAAGTATCCTGGGATTGCCTCCTGAAAAAGTAAGGATAATTAGCAAATATGTTGGCGGAGGATTTGGTGGGAAAGAAGATATGAGCGTGCAACATCATGCAGCTCTTCTGGCTTGGTATGCTAAAAAACCGGTGAAGGTCACTTTAACTCGTAGAGAAAGTATAATTGTACATCCTAAGAGGCATGCTATGGAAATGGAATTTACGACTTCCTGTGATGAAAATGGTATCTTAACAGCTATGAAAGCACGGATCATATCTGATACTGGTGCTTATGCTTCTTTGGGAGGACCTGTCCTTCAAAGAGCTTGTACACATGCGGCAGGACCTTATAATTATCAAAATATAGAAGTGGAAGGAATTGCAGTGTATACAAATAACCCTCCAGCAGGAGCTTTCAGGGGATTCGGGGTTACGGAATCTGCTTTTGCTACAGAATGTAATTTGAATCTATTGTCAGAAAAAGTTGGAATATCACCTTGGGAAATAAGGTATAAGAATGCTATTGAACCTGGAGAAGTACTCCCCAATGGACAAATAGCAGGAGATGATGTGGCTTTGAAGCAAACTCTTCTGGCGGTTAAGGATGAGTATGAAAAATATCCTTATGTGGGAATAGCTAGTTGTTTTAAAAACAGCGGTATAGGGGTAGGACTTCCGGATATAGGAAGATGTAGATTGACTGTAGTAGATGGAAAAGTGCATATAAGGACTAGTGCAGCTTGTATAGGTCAAGGTCTTGCGACTATGGTAACTCAAATACTTTGTGAAACTGCAGGTGTCACTCCAAAAGATGTAGTAGTGGATTCGCCTGATACGGAAATTACTCCAGATTCAGGTACAACTACTGCTTCAAGGCAGACGGTGTTTACAGGAGAAGCTGCCAGGTTGGCATCGCTAAAACTCAAAGAAGCCCTCGCACATGAGCCGCTGGAGAGTTTAGAAAATAAGGATTTTTATGGAGAGTATTCTGGAGTTACAGATCCTATAAATTCAGATAAACCCAACCCTATAAGTCATGTGGCCTATGGTTATGCAACCCAGGTAGCAGTTTTAGATGAAAAGGGAATAGTTCAAAAAATAATTGCAGCTCATGATGTAGGGAAAGCTATAAATCCAAGCAATATTGAGGGACAAATAGAAGGTGGAGTTGTTATGGGACTTGGATATGCTCTTACGGAAAATTATCCATTAAAAAATTCAGTACCTACAGCTAAATTTGGTACTTTAGGACTTTTTAGGGCACTGAAAGTTCCAGAGATAAAAACCATAATAATAGAAAATAATAATTCTTCTCTTGCTTGTGGAGCTAAAGGAATAGGAGAAATAACCTGCATTCCTACAGCACCGGCAATTCAGGGAGCATATTTAAAATTAGATGGAAAATTTAGAACCAAGCTGCCATTAGAAGATACGGCGTATAATAAAAAAATTTTAAAACATAATAAGAAATCCCTACACTAACGTGTAGGGATTTCTTATTAATTATTTTTTCCACAGCATTGTTTGTATTTTTTACCACTTCCGCAGGGACAGGGATCATTTCTACCTATTTTAATTTTATTAACCACTGTTTTGGAATTAACCCAATTTTTATGAATTTCTTTTCTCTTTTCTTTAGAAAATATGGAATTCCACTGGGGAAGTTTATATAAGTAATCTGCTTTTGCATCTAACATATTGTAATATAATTTTTCAAAATTAATTTCTATGTCAATAGTTGAAGTTCTCTTCAGATTTTCTAAATTTAATGGCTTCTCTATGCTTTGATTTATTCCATCTAAAAACCCTGTAAAAAATATCGGTGATATTTTAAATTTTTTAGCTAAATTTTCTATTGTTCCGCTTATGGTAGAGTTATGTTCTGATAATATTTCTGTATAAATGTTTCTTTCAATTGAACCATATTCTTTCCAAAAAGCGTTTTCTCCTTTTGCCTTCACAAAATCTACTACGGTATCTGTCCATTCTTTATATAAACTCATATATTATCCTGCTGCAGTATTTGGCAGCAAGTACCTCCTTTCAAAATTGAAAATAAATTTTAGATGTATCCTGGTATAAAAGTTTGTGTAAAGGTGATTTCAATAAATTCACTTATTATTTTTTTAAGCTTTCAATATCATTTTTACCAAGAGGTTTGGATAAATCAAAATTATCCCCCCAAATTTTAGAATCTTTGTTATCTATAAAAATTTTAACTTTTTTCACAGTTGGAAGTTGTTCAAGAGAAAAAACTATGCCCTTTAAACAAGCTTCTTCTTCTACCGGAGTCATTTTAGTATTAGCTTCCTTACTTAGATTTAAATAGGCAATATTATCTTTTATGGAAATACTCATAACTCTACTCTCTTTTGGAAGTATAGGTGCTAATCTGCTATTTACCGAGGGACCTTTTATCAGTTCATTTACTATTGTTTCAGCCAATAGCTCATCTTCTTTTATAACTCTGCTCTCCTTTGTAATTTCAACAGTATTTGGCTTACTTGAGGAATTGAAATAAACATCTAGATCCAATAAGTTAGTTTTTCCTTTTGAAAGTACTATATCTTTTTCTTTTTGTTTATTATTTATGCTCAGTTCATCTTTTTTTTCACAGGCAGTCAGTGTCAGAAAGGAAAATGCAATTATAGAACATATTGTCATACTGAAAATTCTTTTCATATATTACCACCTTTTTATTAAAAATTTATGAAGTTACTGGGCTCATCACGTTTTGCCATAGAAATATTTATATCTGATTTTAATTTAACTCCAGCTTCATTTAAGGTAGTTGCTACAGTTTGATAAGCTAGCTCAGGATAGTTGTTTATCTTACTTAAATGTCCCAGAATAATTCTTTTGAATTTTCCATTTAAGATATCTAAGATAGCTTTTCCACAATCATCGTTGGATAAATGTCCTATTTTACTTAATATTCTTCTCTTTAATTCATAGGGATATGGACCGAATTTTAACATTTCTACATCATGGTTGCTCTCTATAAGCAGTACGTCTGAATCCCTAAGTATAGCTTTATTTTCTTCTGAAATAAATCCTGAATCCGTTGCTACACAAGCTCTCTTACCATTGCAGTCAACAGCATATCCACAGGGATCTACAGCATCATGGGATATAGAATAGCTGATTATGTCCATATCTTTAATGCTAATATAATTATTCGTAATTATATTGAGATTGTTTTCTTTTATTTTTCCCACAGATTTCAACATAGCTTTCCATGTGAGAGTGTTAGCATATATAGGTATATTGTATTTTCTGGATAATACACCTACTCCCTTAATATGATCAATATGTTCATGGGTAACTAATATTGCATCTATTTCATTGGCATTATAGCCTATTTTTGCAAGACCTCTTTCTATGCTTTTGCCAGAAAGACCAGCATCTATTAAAATTTTGGCATGGCAAGATGCTAAGAATATACTATTTCCACTGCTGCCGCTGTACAAAGGACAAAAAATCATGTTAAAAGTCTCCCCATAAAAATTATTTAGAATAAGATACCCTTTTTATATCAGCACCTAAAGCTTTAAATTTATCTTCTATATTGGGATACCCCCTGTCAATATGTTCAATACTTAAAACTTCAGTAGTACCCTCTGCAATAAGTCCGGCTATGACCATTGCTGCACCGGCTCTTAAATCCGTAGCTTTTACTACGGCACCGCTTAGTTTGCTTACTCCATCTATAATTGCAGTTCTACCTTCTACTTTTATATTGGCACCCATTTTTTTCAACTCATCTACATGTTTAAATCTACTTTCCCATATGCTTTCATTTATAATACTCCTGCCTTTAGCTACGGTTAAAAGTGCACTGAGAGGCTGCTGTACATCAGTTGGAAAACCAGGATAGGGTTGAGTTTTAATGTTTACTCCCTTTAATTTCCCATTGGATTTTACGGTTATAGAATCGCCGTCTTCTATTACTTGGGCACCCATTTCTATGAGTTTTGCCGATATTGATTCCAGATGTTTTGGTATGATGTTTTGAATTTCTACTTCGCCGCCACATGCAGCAGCAGCGATCATATATGTACCTGCTTCTATTTGATCTGGAATAACGCTGTAGGAACATCCTCTCAATTCTTTTACCCCAACAATTCGTATCGCTTCTGTTCCAGCGCCCTTTATATTTGCTCCCATGCTGTTTAAAAAATTTGCTACATCTACTATGTGAGGCTCTTTTGCCACATTTTCTAAAGTAGTTATACCTTCAGCAAGTGTAGCAGCTAGCATTACATTTATAGTAGCACCTACACTTACCACGTCAAAAAATATGTTAGTTCCAACTAATTTGTCAGCGTTTACTATTACACACCCATGTTTAATTTCTACTTTAGCGCCTAAAGCTTCAAATCCCTTTATATGTTGATCTATGGGTCTGACACCTATGGGACATCCTCCGGGCAGTTCAACTCTGGCTTTTTTAAATCTGCCTAGTAGAGCACCTATAAGGTAATAAGAAGCCCTCATTTTTCTTACATCATCTGTATTTGCATCTATACTATCTATGGTGGTACTATCAATTACCACCGAATTTTTACCTGTTTTTATTTTACAGCCTAAACTCTCAAGAATTCTTTCTATGCAGTGAACATCTTCTATATCAGGAATATTGTCGATTGAAGATACGCCCTTACTAGCCATTATTGAGGCTGGTAATATTGCAACAGCAGCATTTTTCGCGCCATTAATTTCTATAGAACCGGAAAGGGAATTTCCACCGTTAATTACCAATTTATCCATTCATATATCCATCCTTATCACAAATTTGTATTTATATAAAGTTTAGAAAATCTCAAAATTTAATTCATATTACACAAAATTTATTATATCATAATTCCATGCTATTTTAACACAAAATTTTAAAATATGAACAGAAGGCTTAAATAATTATTTGAAAATAAAAATCCAGTTTTAGCAATGATAAAACTGGATTTTTATGTGTAATATTATTTTAGATGAATATATATTCGAGGAATTACTCTTTTACAAAGCTTCCACAATCAGTACACTGAACATCCTTGGCCATTGACTCATGCTTTGTGACCTGTATTTTATTAAGTGTACAATGGTTGGTATCCTTTGCATGAAATTTGCACTCATTGACTATACATCCAATACTGTTATTGTGATCAGTATTCATAATAGCACCTCTTCTTTTATAAATTTTATAACAATAATATTTTTTCACCATTGAGTAGTTTATATACTGAAAAATTATTGAAATTTTTAACATTATGAAGCTGGTGATTCTGTGATATAATATTATAAAATGGCATTTGTATAATATTAATTTGGGGGACTGAGGAAATAATGAAATATTATTTAGTGGCCTTGTTTGATAAGGATTCTTATTCATATATTGAGCGCATACAAAAAAACATATGTAGAAAGTATAGATTGTATAAAAATATGCCAGTTTTACATATAACTCTTGAAGTTGTGGAAAATCCCGATATAGATAAATTTAATGAAATTGTTTCAGGGATATTGAAACCCTATAAGAAATTCAAAGTGGAGATAAATGGAGCTATTTGTTTTGAACCTCCCTATAAATCTGTGAATTTAAAAGTAGAAAATAAAGGATATATTATAAGATTGGCTAGACAGATAAATGAAAAATTGAGATTATATAAATTTGATGTTAGAAAAGATATAAGTAAATGGGATTTACATATATCTCTGGCTAATACCAATTACGCTATGAGAGAATGGAGTTCTAAGGAGTATTCAGCTGCATGTGAGAATGTAAAAAGACAAGGTGTCCACAAAATGGCAAGAATTGATAGAATAGCATTGTGGAAACCGATAAATAATAAAAAGGATATGCTGATAAAAAATTTTTATTTGAAAGATTTTTAGAATATTTCATATAAATGAGAGCAAGATTTGATCTTGCTCTCATTTATATATTTTAGATGTCCAATAAATTTTTTTTGTATATTGAATATAAATTTCTTAACTCGGACATCCTTTCCTCGGCTTCTATTTGAAGTTTAGAAACTTCCTCGTAATTTTTGTTTTCAGATGCAATTTTTATTCTTGAAAATAAACTTTTTTTAGAATAGGAATCTTTCATTAAATAATATCTTAATTCTTCTATTTTCATCCAATTTGCTACATCCAGATCCAGTGCTTTATCTATAGAATGAAGCATTTTATAGCCCCTTATTTCATCACAGAATTCGTTTATGATTCTATGATTTATTTCTATTAGCCACCTTTTTGTAGCACCAAGTTTAAAGCTATTTATCAATTTGTCATTTAATACATCATCTTTAACCAATACAGCTTTCTTCTCAGGATATTTATCAATAGCCGAGAGATTGTCATATACAGTAGCAGGAGCCTTGCCAAAGAATTTTTCTCTTTCTTCATCGGTAAAATCTTCAAATATATTCTCCTCACTTCTATAAGCTCTATCTTTTTCTAGATAATCTGCTTCCTCACCAGGTTTTTTAGAGAGCTCGGATAGAAGTTCATCTTCTGTTTTGTTATTTTTCAAAGCGTAATTTATACCGTCCATCATAGCCATATACAGTGCAGTCAAAGCTAGATAAGTATTGGTGCGTGGGTTTGGAGCTCTTAATTCAAACCTTGTAGCCAGTGGATTTTTTAAATCTCTTATTACACCTATAAGTACCGTTCTATTTCTTGAAGGTATATCAACAGAATGTCCTATAGAGGTTACAATACAAATTGGAGCCTCAAATCCTGGTTTTAATCTTCTAAGTGCATCAGTTGTAGAAGAAACAAAAGGATTGATGACTTCATAATTTTTAAGTATTCCCATTACGGAAGAATATCCAAAAACACTTAAAAAGTGTTCTTTAGTTGAAGAAAATAAATTTATTCTCTTATTGTTTTTCAATTTCAGAGCCAATCCTATGTGAGTGTGTTCGCCGCTGCCAGCTACCCCATCTATTGGTTTAGCAAGGAAAGTAACTTCAAGACCATTGTTCCTGAAAGTTTCTTTGACTATACTTTTTACAAGGAGCTCATTGTCAGCACACTGCATGGCATTAGAATATTTCCAATCTATTTCCAATTGCTCCATTATATGATTGAAATTTCCTGATTCATCGATTTTGGCTTTTACTCCACCTACTTCTTTATGGCCCATTTCCGGTTCCAGGCCATATGATTCCATAGTCAAAATAGTTTGTTCCAAGGCTGTCCTAACTACACCTTTTGTTCTAGTCCAATATTGTTCCTGAAGTACCTGAGATGTAGAAAGCTCCTCAATTTCAGCCTGATCGTTAGGTGTCTTTACCCAAAACTCTAATTCTGTAGCACAAGTAACAACTATGTCATCTATATCGTCATATTTTATGTTAAAAGGCGTTAGGGAATCAGGATGTTCTGTGAATAAATTTAGAAGGTTTGTTTTGAAGTGTTGAATACAGTTTTTCAAAGTGTATCTTGAATCTACAGCTTGATTTTCATGGTACAGAAAACAGGGAATTCTCAGTGTTCCGATAGGTTTTCCTGTTTCAGCATCCTTATTGTCCGTATTGTATTCTACATACCAGTTTACATCTAAGTCGCATACCATATCCACTTTTGCATTATTTAAGCTGGCAATTCCGGGAAGTACTACGGATGAGCCGTCAGTTTGGATTGCACCTTTTAAAAAGGCGTTTATGTCCTCAAGGAGAACTTTGATGGGAATTTTTTCGTCGGTGTCATTTCCAGAAAGGTCTATACCTACCAGGGATACGAATTTTATTTCTGGATGGGAAGTTAACATTTTCTTTAAATTTTCTTCAGAGTGCATTTCTTTAGGCACTATATAGATCAGATCTTTTAACATGGTGTTCCCTCCTGTGAATAATTTTTTAGAAGAGTATTTTAATACTCTAATCATTGTGCATAATAAATTTATGGTTTATATTTTTAAATTTTATATACCTATGATTTTATAATTAATATGTATGTATGTCAACACATTTTGAAGGAATTTAGACTTAAAATTGCAATATTGTTAATATACAAGTACCGTATATTTCACTAAAAGCATAAAATAAAAATTTTGTGTATATTTATACATATGTTTTAATATTTGTATACTTTAAATCTATAATATATAATATAAATGATAAAATATTATTTATTCAATTGGAGTTAATGAGGTGATAGAATGGAGTCAGAGAACAGACCAATTGGTTTTTTTGATTCTGGAATAGGTGGAATAAGTGTTTTAAAAGAGGCTGTTAAAATTTTACCAAATGAAAATTATGTATATTTTGGAGATTCAAAAATGGCTCCTTATGGTATAAGAACTGTGGAAAATGTAAAAGAACTTACGCTTAATGCTGTAAAATTCTTATTGAAGAAAGATATAAAGGCATTGGTTATCGCCTGCAATACTGCAACTAGTGCGGCTATAATAGACTTGAGAAAAGAATATAGCAAATACATGCCGGTAATAGGTATAGAACCAGCATTGAAGCCAGCTATGGAAATTAATAGAATAGGGAAAGTAGTGATAATGGCGACCACTATGACATTATCTGAAAAAAAATTTAATAACCTTATGAAAAAATATGATAAAAATTCAATGATAGAGCCGCTCCCTTGTCCTGGACTTGTGGAACTCATCGAACAGGGTATAATAAAGGGAAAAGTAATTGAAGATTATTTAAATCCGAAATTGCTTCCTTTGAAGAAACAGGGAATTGCAGCTGTGGTATTGGGATGTACACATTATCCTTTTATAAAGGAAAGCATATCTAAGATATTGGGTAATGATATACCTATAATAGATGGCAGCAAAGGTACTGTACAGCAACTTAAAAGGCAACTAATCAAGTATAACATTATAAATAAAAATATAGATAAATTGGGCAGTATAAAGATATTTAATTCTATGAATAGCCAGGACATTATAAAATTGAGCTATGAGCTTTTAAAAAGATAAATTGATCAGTATTTTATTTGAAAGTGATGTTTTGAAAGGATGATGTACATGTTTCTACAAAGTAATAAAGCCATAATTTTATATGGATTTGATAAAAATGATGAAAAGATTATAAAAGATATAGGCAGAGAATTTAATGTCAGCAATTTTAAAATAATAAAAAATCACATGACAGAAATGAAAATAAAAGACATATTATCTGGAAATTCAGGAGAACAATTAAAAAAACAGGATAATGTTTATTTTTTAAATGAAAAAGTAATATTATTTAATGATTTGACGGATAAACAGATAAATGGAATTATGAGAGAATTAAAAATTAAGATAGAGAGTACACCTATTTTGGCCGTGGTCACTGAAACTTCTGTAAATTGGAGTTTTAAGTATTTGTTGAATCATCTCCTCCAGGAGAGAGCATGGTTTAAGAAAAATAAAGAAGTTTCAAAATAGTATGATATAGTATGACCTTTTTAGTAATGGGAGGAAAAAATGAGTAGAATAGGAGAAAAAATAAAATCTGCAAGAATTAAATCGGGAATGAGTCAAAAAAAGCTTGCTAAGAAGTTGGGAGTTTCCGAAGGATTTATAAATGAAGTTGAGATAGGGAAAAAAATAGCTAATCAGGGAATAATAGATAGGATTTCTAAAATTTTAGGTAAAGATATGAATGATATAACAATGTCTTTTGAAGAACAGACACATGAGGTCAAAAAAGAAGAATTTTCTCCGATATATAATAATAAGAAAGAAAAAGTTAAGGATATTTGGAATGAAGCCTTTGGATCCGTTTTGAAAAAAGTACCTGTGTATAAATACGAAATGGATAAACCTATTGGGTTTAAACAACTTCCTCTGATTGAAAATAAAATAGAGGGATATGCACAGGACAAGGTTTTTTATTTGAAAATAGAGAGCGATGATATGGAAGGTTTTAGAATACAGAGAGGGGATTTGGCCTTTGCACATATTACGGGAGAAATTGAAAACAATTCTATATATTTGGTGGAGTATAATGACAGCAGAGTGCTGAGGCAGATAAAGAAATTGGATAACAATAAAATGCTTCTTATAAGCGGTAAAAACACTGTAAGAACGGAAACTATTGAAGTAAAAAGTTTAAATGTAATTGCAAAATTAGATAAAGTAGAGATTATGCTATAAATAAGCTGTACAGTTTAAATGGAACTTTTTATACATGAAGTCACACAAGGAGGATAAAAAAATGAAAGGTACTGTAATTGCCACATGGATGAGGACATGCAGGAAACTTTATGGTGATGAAACTGTAGATACTGCTATGGATAAAGTTGGATGGGGAGCATCTAAAATATTTTCACCTATTGAAAATGTAGATGACGCAGAGATAAAAAAGGTAATTGAAATTATAGCAAAAGATAATAATGAGGATGTAAAAACATTATGGAAAAAGATAGGTCTTGATAATATAAATGCTTTTTATAAAGATTATCCAGCTTTTTTCAAACATGAAAACTTGTATTCATTTTTGAGATCAATGTTTGATGTACATGTAGTTATGACTAAAAAATTTCCAGGAGCCAAACCACCTCTCGTAGTAATAAACCCTATATCATCTAAAACCGCTGTATTTGAATATAAATCTGATAGAGCCATGTTTGATTACCTTATGGGTATGATAGAAGGAAGCGCTAAATTTTTTGGAGAAAAGCTTGGAATAGAGAAAATCGAAGAAACAAATAATTCTGTAAAGTTTAAATTTACTTTTGATAAAGATATATATTATAAGAAAGTTTATGGGTTTAATAAACTGCTTTCTTTGGGATTTATAAAAAATGTTGGAATAAAAGTTGGAATATTCAGTTTGGTATTGTGCTTGATAGTGTCTGTTCCACTATTAGGGTTGAATAATTTATTTAAGTCTATAATAATCTCATTGGTAGCTTTTTTAGGAGCTTATATATCTGGTTCCATACTTATGAAACCTCAGTCTATTATAATGGATACGATGAATAAGATCAATAGAAATAATTACATTGAAGATGGGGATATAGAGACGAATGATTTTTTTGAAAACATATATGACCTTTTAAAGAAGCATAAGAAAACAATAAAATCAGATTTTGTGGGATTCAAAGGTGTAACTGATGAAATGAACACATTTGTGTTAAATATAGATAAAATATCCAATTCAATGAACAATACTTCAGGTGAGATATCTGATGTAGTAGAACAGGTGGCCAATTGTGCGGTAAATCAGGCAGAAAATACAGAAAAAGTGGTATCTGTATTGAATGACAACATTGAAAATTTAAAAATTATAGTGCAAAATGAAAATGGTAATAAGCTGGAACTTGAGAAATCTATGGATAAAATAAGCAACAGTTATAAAAACGTAGATAGTACAAGTAAAAATATATTGAGTACTTTGGAAAGTTTTAAAAAAGTCAGAGATATGGGAACTGAACTTCAATCAAAGGCAAAGGATATAACAGGTATAGTTTCCATAGTTTCAGGAATTTCAGAACAGACTAATTTATTGGCTCTCAATGCATCTATTGAAGCTGCTCGTGCTGGAGAGCAGGGTAAAGGGTTTGCAGTGGTAGCTGAAGAAGTGAGAAATCTGGCAGAACAATCTCAGGATGCCGTAAAAGATATAAATTCCAACTTGGTTAAATTTGCAGAAGATATAAAGGAACTGGTGAAGAATATAGAGGAACAGTTCGATATACTGAAACTGGAAAGTGATAAGCTTCAAAATGTAAGAGATATAAGTTATGAAGCTACAGATTCTATAGAGAAGGTTGCTTCTTCCATGATAAAAACTATAAATAAGCTAACTGAAGAATCGGATTCTATATCTGGGATATATGATAATATGGAATCTCTGGCAGCAATTGCAGAGGAAAACTCAGCGTCTTCAGAGGAAGTTAGTGCCAATGTGTCCAATTATACTAATGACATTAAAAATCTTATGGGCAGTATAGGTGAGTTTAAAAAGATAACAGAATCCTTTAAATCAGAACTGGATAAATACAAAATATGAAAATTTGAGAACTGACTAATAAATAGATATTTGATATATTTTTTAGTCAGTTTTTAATAGAATTAATTATACTCCCTGTAGATCAAAATCAGGTACAAAGTCTTCGGAACACGTACCGTTTTCTTGAATGAACGCATTTTTTATTCCAAGTGAAATACAATAATTTATGAGGGAGTCATAATGTTTAGGATTTAATGCTCTATTTATTTCTGGAAATTTGTAAGCATGATACACGGGGGTATATTGATTCATGATGCTTATATATACTGAATTTCCAAAAGTGTTATAGATATAATCCATTATCTTTTTTGAGTCAAATAGCAGACCTGGGATCATAAGATGACGTATTATTAGTCCCTTTGTTATAAGACCGGAACTATTAAATGTTACACTTCCTACCTGACGATACATTTCTTTTATAGCTCTCGAAGCACAATTAAAATAGCCAGGTGCATTGGAATACTTTATAGCATATTTATTACTAAAGTATTTTAGATCGGGAAGATATACATCTATGTATCCCTCAAGAGCTTTTAATGCTTCTGTAGTCTGGTAACTATTGGTGTTGAAAAGTATGGGAAGGGTAAGTCCCTTTGATTTAGCTATATCAAGTGCCTGAACTATTTGGGGTATATAATGGGTGGGAGTGACTAGGTTTATGTTATGTGCCCCTCTTTCCTGCTGTTCTAAAAATATGTCACTGAGTCTTTCTATAGATACTTCTTTACCTATATTTTCAGAACTTATGCTGTGATTTTGGCAAAATACACATTTTAAATTACAATGGCAAAAAAATACGGTACCTGAACCAATACTTCCTGAAATACAGGGTTCTTCCCATTTGTGAAGAGAGACCTTGGCTATTTTTACATTTTTACCAGCATTACAAAAACCAATGTGTCCTTTTAATCTGTTTATCCTGCAATTTCTAGGGCATAGGTTACAGCTTTTAAGAGTATCTATCATGAAGAACACTTCTTTCCTAATGTTTATATAATAATATGTTAAAATATATTCTCTATTTTGTAAAGAAGCTATGGAATGATTTTTGCTTAATTGTATAGTAGATATAATAATAGCTTTTTGGAGGTGATTCACGTGTCTACTTTAATAAAAAACGGAACTATTGTAACTGCAGATGATATATATAGGGGAGATGTGTATATTGAAGACGAAATTATAAAAGAGATCGGTTTGAATATATGTAAAAGAGCTGATGTGGTTATTGATGCAAAAGGTAAATATGTAATACCAGGGGGCATTGACATACATACTCATCTTAATATTCATGTTGGAAAAGTAACGGCAAGTGATGATTTTTATACAGGTACTGTGGCAGCTGCCTGCGGGGGAACTACATGCATAGTAGATCATATGGGATTTGGTCCCAAGGACTGTGATCTGACGCATCAGGTAAAAGTCTATCATAAATATGCAGACGGAAAGGCTGTTATAGATTATGGATTTCATGGTGTTATACAGAATATAAATGATAATAGACTGGAGGAATTGAAAAAGCTGCTGGAAGAAGAGGGAATTCCAAGCTCTAAAATGTATCTTACCTATGATTTCAAATTAAGTGATTATGAAGCTTTAAGGCTCCTTGCTAGACAGAAAGAACTGGGGGGAATTACTGCAGTACATTGTGAAAATAATGATTCTATAAAATATCTTAAAGAATATTTTATCAAACAGGGTAAAATACAGCCCATATATCATGCTTTAAGCAGACCGGCTGAGGTGGAGGGAGAAGCAATAAACAGAATGATAAACCTTGCAAAGATAGCAGGGGATGCACCACTTTATATTGTCCATCTTTCTACGGAAATTGGTTTGGAATATATTAAAATGGCAAGAGATAGGGGGCAAATGGTATATGCAGAAACTTGTCCTCAATATCTTTTACTCACAGAAGATAAACTTAGGCAACCTGATGGATTGAAGTATATTTTCAGTCCACCTTTGAGAAGAGAAAGGGATACAGCTGCATTGTGGAGTGGAATTAAAGATGGATATATACAGACCATAGCAACAGATCACTGTCCATTTTTCTATAAAGGTGAAAAACAGCTTGGGAAAGATAACTTTGCAGGTTGTCCTAACGGGGGACCCGGTATTGAAGAAAGAATACCTCTTATATTTTCTGAAGGTGTTGTAAAGGGGAGAATAGGAATAAATAAATTTGTAGATGTATGTTCCACAGCTCCTGCCAAGCTTTCAGGACTTTATCCCAGAAAAGGACATATTGCAGTGGGTTCAGATGCAGATATAGTTTTAATAGATCCGGATAAAGAGGTTACTATGACCAGGGACATTCTTCACGAGAATGTTGACTATACTATGTATGAAGGATTTAAGGTGAGAGGCTATCCTGTTTTGACTATGGTAAGAGGAGAAATAATCGTACAGGATAATAAATTTATAGGGAAAAAAGGATATGGGAAATTTATAAAAAGACATAGGATAACTCACCTATAATCGACTTAATGATTGATGTTATATATCATATAAAGAGAGCTATTTCAAAGTTTTGAGATAGCCCTCTTATAAGTCTTATTTACTATATTCTCTTATATAAAAAATTATACATTGCAGTATAAATATGAAACTAACCACTCCAAATGCAGGGTATAATAGAGAAATTAAATTTATAAATCCAATTTGGGATATAGGAATTGTGATTAAAATGATTAAGATTACTGACTTATTGTAAGATATATTGAATATTTCCTGCAGATTTTTACCTACACTGTATACATCGGACACTTCTGTAGAAAACATTTCAAGCCAAATTACAAAAAGAAGCATTGTTTGAAGCAGCTTGCCAAATCGGTTGGCTATGTAGAGCAGAGGAATTTCATATTTAAATATGTAAGGTATATTTGAGATCAGTAAAAAGTTTATTATAAAAGCCAAAATTGTAAGCCCCAGAGCTCCTATAATAGATCCAGCTATAAGACTTTTTTTCTTGCCGATGGAAAGGCTAAGGGGTACAAGTACTCCGCTGCAGCATAGTACATTGAATCCTGAATATACTAATGAAGATAAAAGCCAGTTATTTTTGTAATAGGGTATGCTTTTTATAAAAGATAGATTTACATTTTTGTAGAAAATTAAATGCAGCAGAAATAAAGTTAATATTACAAGTATAAGAGAGGGTACTATTACTGAATTTATTTCCATCAGTCCTTTGGTATCTCTAAATAGGATAATTATGGATGCGAATACCATAAAAAATATACCTACCCACCTGGATACGCCAAAATATTGATGTATTAAGGCACCGCTTCCTGCCAATATTATTGAGGAACCTCCAATTAAAAAAAAGGTAGTTAAAAAATTAGTTACCATACCTAAAAATCCGGGGCTTACCAAAAGAATAAGCCCATCATAGGAATTTAACTTATATTTTATGCTTAAGTTGATTACTATAATAGACATTATTATGTATATAATACCACAGATTAATATGCCAAAAAAGCTTTTGTATCCATATTGAGTGAAAAATTGGCTTATTTCTTGACCTGATGCCAATCCTGCACCAACTACTGTACCTATAAAAACGGCAGATATTTGGAAAATTAAAATTATTTTCTCCTTCAAAGAGTGTACCCCCTAAATAAATCATTATTAATATAATTATATAAATGTAATATGAAAATAATGAATTATAAATTAAAATTCTATTTAGGGGAAAAATATAATTTATAAAATAGTAAAACAGAATAAATAAACGTTGAAAGGGGTGAATTTCTACTGCAGATATAATAACATGTAGTGGAAAGTACATGAAAAAAAAGGCTTTATTTCAAGTGACTTTTCTTATAGTTTTTTTTTGCGCCATGGTATCAGGATGTAATTTAAATAAAAAAGAGGATACAAAAAATGTAAATCAAAGTTTTGATATGAAATCTGCTACGGCTACAGCCGATATTTATATGAAATATCTCATAAAAGGTGATATGGAAAATGCTAAAAAGTTGTATTCTAAGGATCTTTTGAAAGATGCTCGTAGTGACGAAAATAAAAATTTGCGAATTTTAGGATATAATCTGATTGACAGCAGTGAAGTTGGAGAATCGGGAGTTTTAAAAATGAAAGTTGCAAGAGCTGATTTGATCAGACCTTTTGCAACTCTAGATGAATATTCCATAAAGGTAATAAAAGAAGGTAATGATTACAAGATCGGTGAAACCAATAATACACCGGATAGAGAAGTATTTGTGGAGAGAAATCAGCTGAAAATGAGGAGTAAAAATAGCGTAGTTGTAAATTTAATAACGGATATTGTAAGTATGCCTAATTATGTATTTAGTAAAGATGACAAGGCAAATGTGGAAAAGGTTCCTGTTCCAAAGAGAAATTTTGGCATTATGGATTTTTCTTATGATGGAGATCGACTGGCGGTGGTGACTTATTCTAGTGATTCATATATAGGCATAATTAGAATAAATGAAAGTATGCAGACCCAATCCCAGGATTCAGGAGATCAACAAGGCGATAGCTCAGGAGGGCAAGGTGGTGGTGGACAGCAAAATGAGCAGCAGGGAGCAGAAAAGCCTATAGGTAAGGATATAACCGATTTGGATGTTTTGAAAAATTCCAAAGTTGAATTTTTGGCTTTCTCTCCAGATGAAAAATTTATCGTAGTTCAATATACCAACAATGCAATAGGTAATTGTATACGGGTATATAAGACAGATTCTGGTGATATGATAAGCTATAAATTTGAAAAAGCGTTTCCTCTTGATAAGGTAAATGTGATTTTTTCCTCCTTTGATGAAGGAATATTGAGTTTTGATGTTGTCTCTAAAAACAATAGTAAAGGGGAGCTTTCTCAAATAATTGGGGAATGGGAATTGGATCTGAGAAATTTTAAGGCAGCAAAGATATGATATAATCTCAGTAGGTTGATTTTAGTACTTGAATTATTTTTGGAAAGGATAGGACTTGGGAATGCAGTGGGGTGACAAGGCATATTACAGTCTAAATTATTATTTGAGAAAAAAATTTGGATGCAAGGTTTTTAAAATATCCTTAGATGCAGGATTTTCTTGCCCCAATAGAGATGGAAGAATAAGTAAGGAAGGATGTATATTTTGTAGTAAAAGGGGATCGGGAGATTTTGCTGGGAATAGAAAAGTTTCTATAACGGAACAATTTGAAAATATAAAACAGATGATGAGTAAAAAATGGAAAAATGGAAAGTATATAGCATATTTTCAGGCGTATACTAATACTTATGCTCCAGTGAGAGTACTTAGAGAGAAATATGAAGAAGCTGTAAATCAAGAAGGAGTAGTGGCACTAGCTATAGCTACTAGACCGGATTGCCTTGGATATGATGTTTTAAATCTATTGCAGGAATTTAATAGAAAAGTTTATACCTGGGTAGAACTTGGTCTTCAGACTTCAGATGATCATACGGCAGGTATAATAAACAGAGGGTATAAATTGGAAACTTTTGAAAAAGCAGTAGCTTCACTTAGAAAAATAGGAATTGATGTGGTGGTTCATATAATAATGGGTCTACCTGGAGAAAATAAAATTAATATGATGAATACAGTAAAATATATTTCACATCAGGACATACAGGGGGTAAAAATTCATTTGCTTCATTTAATGAAACACACTCCTCTTGTTAAATTATATGATGTAGGACAATTAAAATTTATGACAAAAGATGAATATATAGACATGGTGTGCTGGACTCTGTGCAACATTCCTTCGGGCATGGTGATTCATAGACTTACCGGCGATTCACCTAGGAACCTGCTTATAGGGCCTAAATGGAGCTTAAAAAAATGGGAGATTCTAAATGAAATTGACAGAAGGATGAAAGATAGAAAAATATATCAGGGTATATATTTTCAAAATAAGATTTTACCCTAAGATTACCGTTGCTAATACTCCCATTTATAAATTTATCCTCTGCCAAACTCCAGCTATAGATTGCTGGAATTTGGTGAATTTGCTTTTATGCAATTGGACTTTATCCATCCCTTAGAGTTTATTCTAGAGCTTCCTGCAATAGAAACTTCATACCAGAATTCATTTAAGATCTCAATGCTGTCATGAACTCTTATTGGTGTATTTTTTTCTAAAGTATTTATTATACCTGAATTTAAAATAGGAGCCAGATATATATTGCTTTTTACAGTGACTAGGGCATTTACATATTGAGGAGTAATATATCTAACATTTATTTTTGGGGGAATTTCCTTAGATATTTTTGACTTCAAACTGTCATTTTCATATTTTAAAGATAATATCTGTCTTCTCTGCGAGGAAATTTTACTTTGAAAATTATATAGGATTACGGAAGTACAGATTATAAGCGTTATGAACAAAAAAGCCAACATTAATATTCTCCATATCTATTAATTTAATACATTATATTCAATATGGTACTTAAAGATGAAAATTTATATAATTTTACACTAGATCTGTATATTCAAAAATGCTCATATCTGTGTAAGCCAATATATCCTCCCACTGATAATCTGAATATGTATCATGTATGCCGACAACGGTCATACCTGCTGATTTGGCTACTTTTATAGCAGATAGGATGTCCTCAAATACAGCACAATCCTCAGGATTTAAATTCAGTCTATCAGCAGCTAAAAGGTATATGTCTGGGAATCCTTTTCCTCTTTTTACATCTTCTGTAGTTACTATTGAATCAAATAGATTGTATATTTTATTTTTCTTTAAACTTGTTTCTGCTATAGCTTTATAATTGCTGGTGGCGAGAGCCATTTTTATTTTTTTCTTTTTTAAGAGATGTAAAAAATCTCTTGCACCAGGTTTTAAAGAAATATTATGGGAATATTCATAGAAAAGCATATTGTACCACTCTTTTTGTATCTCAGATACACTTTCAGTTAAATTAAATTCATCTTTAAGATATCTTGCAGTTTCATCAAGGGTCATATTTTGAATAGTGTTTTTTAGTTCTATGGTAAAAGGTATATTTTTCTCACTTAAATATTCTTTATCTATATTTTCCCAAAGCCACATGGAGTCCAGGAGAGTTCCATCCATGTCAAAAATAGCTCCCTTGATATTTTCAAGCATGACGATCACCTCATATTGTGTTATGAAAAATAATATTTTAATTAAAAAATCGTTCTAACAATTTTATCTTGTTTTTATCTTTAAAATCCTCTATGGAATGTATGCCTATCTTATCCAATATCTCATTCATGCAGTCACTGTCAATGGAGACTTTTATTTCAGAATCATCGGCAAATTTATCCACATATTTTTTACCTTCTTCTTTTGGTATAATTGCCTTGGGCCCACCTACACACCCACCGATACATCCCATGCCTTCAATGAAATTAGCCTCTATTTCCCCATTTTGAGCTCTGGAAAGTATGGATTTGCATTCTTTTACACCATTTGCCTTTACTGCTTTGAATAATTTGTATTTTTCAGGGAAAATTCTTTTTACAGCTTCACTTACTGCAATTGATACTCCGCCTGTACGTGCATATAACCTTCCGCCGCTGGAAGCATATTCTGTAGAAGGCTCTTCTTTGAGCTCATTTGGATGTATATTAAGAGTATCAAATATATCTTTTACTTCTGAAAAAGTTAGTACAAAATCTATATTTTTAATTATGTCTTTTTCTTTTGCTTCAGATTTTTTAGCAATGCAGGGACCTATAAATACCACCTTGCAATTTGGGTTTAATTTTTTGAGTACTCTTCCTCCAGCGGCCATAGGAGAAACAGATGGTGATACGTACTTTATCAAATTATTGTAAATTTTTTTTAACATACCTACCCACATAGGGCAGCAGCAGGAAGTTATCATAAAATCTTTTTCGTCTTTTATATGATTATCAAATTCTATGGCCTCTTTTAAAGTGAGCATATCCGCAAAAAATGCCACCTCAATCATGTCTGTAAATCCTAATTTTTTAAAGGCACTTCTAAGTTTCCCAAGAGTTACATCTTTCCCAAACTGACCTATTATAGCAGGAGCTACAATTGCTATTACCGGTGAGTTGCCTTTTAATATATTCGCTAAGGGAAGAAATTGTACTTTATCCATTATACCTCCAGTAGGACAGGCTTCTACACAAAAACCACAGTCGGTGCATTTGTGTTTATCAATATGGATACTATTTTGGGCAGCATCCATTAAAATAGCATCAAAAGGACAGGATTTTTGGCATAGAGTTTTGCCGGTTTTGTCCATACATTCCATAGTACAGAATTTTACTTTATTGACTATTTTTCCATCAGGTTTGTAAGATTTTATTGCTTTTTTTAGATCCTCCGTAAAATTAGAACTGCAGTCTGTACTGGTGCCGCATAGTGAAGATATGATTTTACAAAGCTCTTTTTTATTGATTTTACTCTGTGATAAAATAAATTTTACTTCATCTTCAAAATTTCCATTATAATAGGATTCTATCAGGGATTTAAATAAATTTCTATATTGATCTTTCATATTAATGGTACAGCTCCTTATGTAATTGATTTGTTGATGAGCTCAAAGTTTGATTTAATGTATAGGAAACCCCTAGCTTAAAAATAAGCTGGGGCTCTTACTTTAACATAATATAAACTAAAAAAGGTAGGTATCATCAAATCAATAGATCTAAATATCCACAAACCCACCTATATAAATGGTCGGAGTGACAGGATTTGAACCTGCGACCTCTTGCTCCCGAAGCAAGCGCGCTACCATCTGCGCTACACCCCGTTTATATAATACATTATAACATATATTATATAAACGTCACAGTAGAAATTTTATATGAAAATATTTTATTTTGCAGTCATATTAGAATTATCGCCTTCACCTCTTGTAGGAACTGTTGACATTAAAAATCCTACCAGTATAGATACTAAAGCTGGAGATATTATATTTATATAAGCTATATAAGAGGTTCTGTATAATATGAATGCACTTAAACCTGTTATAATCAAGGTTATAAAAAACAGATAGATTATAAATTTAGCAAAAGATTTAAAAAATTTTTCATATAACTTATGCCTTATGGGTCCGCTGAGTATTTTTATAAATAAAAAATAGGATACTAGTATTAAGAATATATCAACTGATGCAGATATTAAAAAGTTTTTCAAATTAAAACACCTCCAATGGCTTATCAATTATAGTATTACCTTATTAGAAGTGTTTTAACACCAAATTATAGATTTTATAAGTTATTTTGATTGCAAATACATTTCACCTATTTTAAAAACATCTCCTGCACCTATAGTTAAAAAGAGATCTCCTTCCTTTAAATTATTTTTTAAATAGTTTACTATTGAGTTGAAATCTTTAATATAGCTGCACTTTATTCCTCTTTTTGAAATATCATTAGCTAGCATGGCTGAGCTCACTTTGCCGGTATCCTTTTCCCTTGCTGGATATATATCTGCGAGGATTAATTCATCTACATTATCAAAAGCGGAAGTAAATTCTCTGTATAAGTTTATAGTTCTCGAAAAAGTATGTGGTTGAAACACGCAGATTATTCTTTTATGAGGATAATTTTGAGCTGCACTTAAAGTTGCCTTTATTTCAGTAGGATGGTGGGCATAGTCATCTATTACTGTTATCCCATTTTTTTTGCTTTTAATTTCAAATCTTCTATGGGTACCTTTAAAATCCTCCAGTGCATCTTTAATATTTTCTGTTGATATATTTAAAATTAAAGAAACAGCTATACTGGCAAGCGCATTTAATATATTGTGTCTGCCCGGGATGGCTAGGTGTAGGGAAAGTATGGCTTTATTATCCTTGTACACTTTAAAGTAGGCACATCCATTTTTATCAAAATGTATGTCATGAGCAGTGATATTTCCGCTATTTATACCATAGGTAATTATATTACAGTTTACGCTGGATATTACTTTATTTATTCTATTATCTTCATTGTAACATACTAGATACCCATTCTGAGGAATCAATTTAGCAAATTTTACAAAGGCATTTTGTACATTGTCTATATTTTTATAGTAGTCAAGGTGCTCGGCATCTATATTTAAAATTATACCTATAAATGGGAAAAATTTCAAAAAGGATTCTTTGTATTCACAAGCTTCCGTAATGAAGTACGGACTGTTTCCTATTCTGACATTTCCATTTATAATATCTAAATTTCCTCCTACTAATATGGTAGGATCTAAATTTGCCTTAAGTGTTATAGAGGACAACATGGAAGTAGTAGTGGTTTTACCATGAGTTCCGGATACTGCTACGTTGTATTTATGACCTTTCATTATATTTCCTAAGAATTCAGCTCTGGACATTAAGGGAATATTTAAATTTTTAGCCTTTAAGAGTTCTTCATTATCTTCGGAAATAGCGGCTGTATATACTACTAAGTCTATGTCCTGTGTTATGTTTTCAGCAATTTGACCTATATATATTTGAGCGCCCATTGATTTGAGTTTGTCTGTTATTGGAGAAGCTTTAATATCAGAACCGGATACTTTAAAATTATTTTCAAGCAAAATTTCAGCTAGGCCGCTCATACTTATTCCGCCTATGCCTATGAAGTGCACTTTTTTATTTTCTACAAAATCAAATGACAATTTAAATCACTCCTTATATTAACTAACCTATCAATAATTATATACAAAAATTAGCTAAAAAACACAATAAAATTATATTTCTATGTAAAACGTTTTTATTTCTTCAGGTGTTTTATAAATAAGTATTGATTAACCGTAGCTTTTAGAATACAATATGAATAATAGAGTATAATATTAGAATATTATTCGTAAAGTTATATAGATAGGTGATAAAATGCAAAAATTTAGTAGAAACAATAGAATAGCTGCAATAACGAAAATATTACTTGAAAATCCTAATAAAATAATGGGACTGAATAATTTTACCGAAATGTTTAATACTGCAAAATCTACAATAAGTGAAGACATAGTAGTAATCAGAGACACTTTGAGTAGATTGGATATGGGAAGAATAGATACTGTAGCAGGGGCGGCAGGTGGAGTTAAGTACATATGCGGTATATCTCCTGAAAAGACCAAAAAATTTGCTGAAAAATTATGTATTATTTTGAAAAATAGAGAAAGAATAATACCAGGTAATTTTTTATACATGACGGATATAATGTTTAATCCAAATATAATACATACAGCAGGAGTGGTTTTAGCGTCTATTTTTATAGATATGGATATTGACTGTGTGGTTACAGTGGAAACGAAGGGAATACCCCTGGCTTATGAAGTAGCTAAAATGATGGGGGTTCAACTTGTGGTTGTGAGGAGAGAAACAAAATTTACAGAGGGTTCTACCATAACTGTAAATTATGTATCTGGCTCTACAGGAAGAATTCAGAATATGTCATTATCTAAAAAAGCATTGAAAAAGGGAAGCAGATGTATATTTATCGATGATTTCATGAAGGCAGGCGGAACTGCCATGGGTATAATTGATCTTTTAAAAGAATTTGAAAGTGAACTTTTGGGTATAGGATTTTTAATAGATAATGTGGGAATTCCCAAAAAATTAGTACAAAATTATGTATCGATAGTGGACTTTGAGGGTATTAATGAAAATGGGAATGCACTATTGACTCCTTCAAAAATGTTTAGCTAATGAAGTTTTCAAAAAATTTTATTAGTTTTTAACAAAATAAGGAGGAAAAAAATAAAATATAGAGAATAGTATATACATAAGCATCTTGGAGGTGGATTTATATGCAAATTACAGACGTTAGAGTGAGGAAAATTGCTGCCGAGGGTAAGATGAAAGCTATTGTTTCAGTAACCTTCGATAACGAATTCGTAGTTCACGATATAAAGGTTATAGAGGGACAAAATGGTCTTTTTATAGCAATGCCAAGTAGAAAAACTCCTGATGGAGAATTTAAAGACATTGCTCACCCAATAAATACTCAGACTAGAGAAAAGATACAAAAAGCAATTCTTGATGAGTACGAAAAAGTTAAAAGTGAGGAAGTTGCTACCGAACAAAAGACGGAGGAATAATAAAGGGGAGTGTTTGCTCCTTTTTATTATTTCCTGTTTTTTTTGTATATTTAAGGATATCTGAAAGAGAGTTTTTTAGAATTATTCCGAAAATTATATATGAGGTTGCAAATAATTTTCATATAAAATATAATATTATAGAGCGTTTTAATATGATATAGTGTAGAAAAATGAGCTTATATGCCATAAAGAGGTGTTAAAATGTATAATTGTGCTATAATATTAGCGGCTGGCAAAGGGAAAAGAATGAAATCTTCTATCCCTAAGGTTTTACACAGAGTATGTGGGACAGAAATGGTTAACATAGTTATTGATGTTGTGAAAAAAGCACAAATAGAAGACATAGATGTAGTAATTGGCAGGGGGGCAGAACAGGTAAAGGAAGCTACTAAGAGTAGAAACGTAAAGTATTCTTTCCAAAATAAGCAATTGGGTACTGGACATGCGGTTTTGTGTGCCAGCGATTTTTTAAAGGATAAAGAGGGGACAGCAGTTATATTTACGGGAGATTCACCTTTAATAGAAGAAGATGTTATAGAAGATATGTTAAATTTTCATAATAAAGGTAGATATAAAGCGACTATATTGACATCTATAGTAAAAGATCCTAATGGATATGGGAGAATTATAAGAGAAAAAAATGGAGAAGTGCTTAAAATAATTGAACATAAAGATTGTTCATTAGAAGAATTAAAGGTTAATGAAATAAATTCCGGAATGTATTGCTTTGATATAAAGGAGCTTGTTGAAAGTTTAAACAAATTACATAACAACAATGTTCAAGGTGAGTACTACTTAACTGATGTCATAGAAATATTGAAAAATAAGGGTGAGAGGATAGGGGCCCTTCCAGTAAGTTTTGAGGAAATTATGGGGGTCAATTCCAGAGTACAGCTTTCAGAGGCTGAAAAGGTTATGAGAAATAGAATAAATAATGTGCACATGGAAAATGGAATTACACTTATCGATCCAAATACTACTTACATAGGACTTGATGTTAGAATAGGGAAGGATACCATAATATATCCAGGTAACGTGATTCAGGGAAATACTGTTATAGGAGAAAACTGTATATTATATCCTAATTCACGTATAAAAGACAGTGTGATAGAAAATAATGTGACAATACAGAGTTCAGTGATACTAGAGAGTAAAGTGGGAGAAAATGTTACGGTAGGACCTTTTGCATACATAAGACCTGAGAGTGTGATAGGCAATTCAGTGAGAATAGGTGATTTTGTAGAAATAAAAAAGTCTATTATTGGGGATAAAACTAAGGTATCTCATTTGACATATATAGGTGATGCCGAAGTGGGGAATGAGTGTAATTTTGGATGTGGAACTGTGGTAGTGAATTATGATGGCAAAGTGAAAAATAAAACTTTAATTGGGGATAATTCATTTATAGGGTGCAACACAAATTTGGTTTCACCAGTTAAAGTAAATAACAACACTTATATAGCAGCTGGATCTACTATAACAGACGAAGTCCCGGAAGGATCACTTGCTATAGCTAGAGCAAAGCAGGTAAATAAGAAAGGTTGGGTATATAAAAAAGGATTAAGGAAATAAATTTTAGGAGGGCTTTACATAATGATAACCCATGGTAAAAATATTAAAATTTTTGCGGGAAATTCTCATCCTGAATTGGCTAAGCAAATAGCTAATATCTTGGGAACTGCAGTTGGAGATGCAAAGGTTTCGACTTTTAGTGATGGAGAAATATCTGTAGATATTAATGAAACCGTAAGGGGTATGGATGTATTTATAATTCAATCCACAAATAATCCCGTAAATGATAATCTAATGGAACTTCTTATCATGATTGATGCATTTAAAAGAGCATCAGCGGAAAGGATAACTGCTGTAATACCTTATTATGGATATGCCAGGCAGGATAGAAAAGCCAAGGCGAGAGATCCGATTACTGCAAAATTGGTAGCAGATATACTGACAGCTGCAGGAGCGGATAGAGTTCTTACAATGGATCTGCATGCAGCACAAATTCAAGGGTACTTTAATATACCTTTAGATCATCTTCTAGGAGTTCCCATACTGGCAAAATATTTTATACAAAAAGGATTTAAAGAGAGAGAAGATATAGTTGTAGTATCTCCGGATCTCGGAAGTGTAACAAGAGCCAGAAAATTTGCGGATAAACTCCATGCACCTATAGCTATTATCGATAAGAGAAGACCAAAAGCCAATGTATCAGAGGTAATGAATATAATTGGGGATGTAAACGGGAAAATCGCCATATTGGTAGATGACATGATAGATACAGCTGGAACTATAACAAATGGCGCTCAGGCTCTTGTGGATAGAGGGGCAAAAGAAGTATATGCATGCTGCACTCATGCTGTGTTATCTGGACCAGCCATAGAGAGAATAAGGAATTCTGTTATAAAAGAACTTGTAATGTTGAATACAATAGATCTTCCAAAGGAAAAGATATTGGATAATTTTAAAATATTGTCTATAGCTTCGGTTTTCGCAGAAGCTATAAGGAGGATATATGAGGGCGTTTCGGTAAGCAAGCTGTTTGAAGATTGATGAGGAAAGAGCATGTAGAATTTTTTCTACATGCTCTTGTATTAAGATGTAAGTCCATTTTGTAACTTATTTGTAACTTTTAAAGAGAGAATATTTTTTATATAGACATATGTGATAAATTTAATTGTAGATAATTAATAATTAAATGTAAAATATTAGTGTAATTGATTGGGAAATATAATTAATAATAAATACTATGGATAGAAAGTGATTAGGAGGATGATGATGGAGGGCTCAATAGGTAAAATTTTGATTGTAGATGATGATGAAAATATTTGTGAAGTAATAAAGATGTATTTGGAGAGTGCAGGATATAAAACACAAATTGCAAATGATGGAAAATCAGCAGAAACTCTATTTCTAGAATATAAACCGGACTTAGTGTTATTGGATATAATGCTTCCCAATATAGATGGCATAGATGTGCTTAAGTGGATAAGGAAAGAATCTCAAATTCCTGTGATTATGCTCACTGCCAAAGGAGAGACTTTTGATAAAGTTTTAGGACTTGAACTAGGGGCAGATGATTATATAGTAAAACCTTTTGAAGCCAAAGAAATGTTGGCCAGAATTAAAGCGGTGTTGAGAAGATATACTGTAGATAATGATAATAGAGAGGTACTTAAATTTGAACAATTGACAATTGATATAAATTCATACACAGTTATATATAAAAATGAAGAAATAAAGATGCCTCCCAAGGAATTTGAATTGCTGTATTATCTGGCTAATAATAAAAACAGGGTATTTACTAGAGAACAGTTATTGTGTGAAGTTTGGGGATATGATTATCCGGGAGACTCTAGAACAGTGGATGTTCATATTAAAAGGCTTAGAGAAAAACTTCAAGGAGGGCCTAACTGGCAAATAGAAACAGTATGGGGTGTAGGGTATAAATTTGAGGTGAAATAGATGAAAAAGGGGTTATTTTCAAAACTTATGGCTGCATTTATTGCAATTATTATAGTGAGTTTTGTAATGACAGCGGCTTTTTTATCCTATTGGTTTGAAGGATATTATTTTAAAAAGAGAGAAAGTGAATTGCTCAGAGAATCTCAATTTATAAAATATAAGGCTATTCAATATTTAGATGGAAACTTAACAGTAGATGACATAAATGAAACTTTAACTTATATAGGAAATTATCTATCAGCAGACATATGGCTTGTGGATAATTATGGATATGTATATTCTGTTTCAAAAAGTGAACACAAAAAATTAATAGCTACATCAAAACAAATAGTTACCAGTGATCTAAAGGAACTTAGAGAAAACAAAACAGTAGATAAGAGTGAGACCTATTCAAGTGTATTTACGGGTCCAGTCCATACTTTTGAAATACCAATTTTTTCAAATAAAGTTTTTAAGGGTGCCATAATGATGCATACATCAATAGATGAATTAAAGGGACCCCTCATAAGAGTATATGAAATCATATGGATGTCAGCAGTTTTTGCCATTATAATATGCTGTTTTGTAATTTATTATTTGTCCCAGAGAATAATAATAAAGCCGCTTAAAGTAATAAATTATGCTGCGGATAAAATATCCAGGGGTGAAGTGGAGAAGAGAGTCGAGGTTAAATCAGACGACGAAATTGGTGAGTTAGCGAAGTCTTTCAACAGTATGGCAGATTCCCTGCAACAAGTGGAAAAAAACAGAAGGGAATTTATATCCAATGTATCTCATGAAATAAGATCTCCAATAACATCTATAAAAGGTTTTATTGGAGGAATGATTGATGGAGTTATTCCAGCGGAGAAACAAAATTACTATCTATCTGTAACTTATTCTGAGATACAGAGGCTTACCAGGCTTGTAAATGATCTCCTGGATTTGTCGACTATTGAATCGGGACAGCTTAAGCTTAGAATAGAAAAGGTGGACATAAATGAAGTTATAAGATTATGTGTTATAAAATTTGAGACCAGAATAAATGAAAAGAGATTGAAAGTAGATGTACTTTTAGAAGATGATAAACTCTATGTGGCAGCAGACAAGGATAGAATAACCCAGGTAGTTACGAATTTAATCGATAATGCTATTAAATATGTAAATCAAGATGGAAATATAAAGATTTTTACTAAGATAAAAAGCGAGAAGGTATTGGTATCCATATATAATGATGGCTCTAATATACCAGAGCCTGATATGAAATATATATGGGATAGATTCTATAAGCGTGATAAATCCAGGACTTCAAAAATAAGTACAGGGCTTGGACTTCCTATTGTAAGGAGCATCCTTACCCAACTAGGCGAAGATATATGGGCTGAGAATAAGGAACCTAATGGGGTTATGTTTACTTTTACTTTGAAAAGAGTTTAACAAATTATTTTATTTTGTTCATATTTGTGTAAAACTTTTTTATTATAATAATTCTAGATTTTAGATATTATGAGGTGTATTTAATGGATGATAACAACAGATATGATAACATAAAGGATGTTTCATGGGAAAACGTAGAGTCCAGTAAAGCAAAAATAAAATTTATAAATAGCAAGAGAAGATCAAATATGGTGAAATTAGGGAAAATGTGTTGCTTTATTCTGATAGCTGCTGTTTCGGGAGGATTATCTGGAGCTTATATGAGTAGTAAAAAGGAAGTTACTAAAATTTATACACCTAATAATAATCAGGTAGTAGTTGAATCCAATGAAAATGTTAATAGGGCTAAATCGGAAGATAAATCGGGAAATACGTCGGAGAATTCTATAACTGAGGTGGCAGAAGCTGTGAGTCCAGCAGTAGTGGGTATAAGTAATAAAGCAGAAGATTATTTTGGACTGCAGGATTTAGGGAGTGGTTCCGGGATAATAATAGATTCAAATGGATATATAGTTACAAATTATCATGTAATACAGGGTGCGGATAAAGTTATGGTTAAATTGTCCAGCGGAAAAATACTGGATGCATCTGTAGCTGGTGTGGATGAAAGGTCTGATTTAGCTGTAATAAAAGTAAATGCAAAAAATCTTCCAATAGCTAAACTGGGGGATTCTTCTAAAGTGAAAGTTGGAGATGCTGCTATTGCCATAGGAAATTCTTTAGGCGAAGAATTTCCAGGCTCAGTTACAGCAGGTATAATAAGTGCAATAAATAGGAAGATAGAGTATAATGGAGTTATATATAAGGTTATTCAGACTGATGCAGCTATGAATCCAGGGAATAGCGGAGGCCCTCTTTGCAATATACAGGGTTATGTCATAGGTATAAATAGCCTGAAATTAAGTGCTGGTTCCAAGGTAGAGGGAATTGGTTTTGCTATAACTATAAACGAGGCAAAAAATATAATAAAGTCACTTATAAGCAATGGTCAAGTTTCGAGGCCGGAATTAGGTATAAATGGAGAGAGTGTAATATCGCAGGATAATAGAGTTCAGGGAATATATATTCAGCAAGTGGAGAAAAACAGTGGTGCTTCGGTGGCGGGTATAAAGCCTACGGATATACTGATAGAATTAGATGGGAATAAAGTAAAGAGTATGTCAGATATAGAAGCTATATTAGGAGGACATAAATTAGGAGAAAAAATTTTAGGTAAAATTTGGAGAAATGGGGAAATTATAGAAATGCAGATAACTTTGTCTCAAATTCAAAAGGATAATCAAAGATAAAATAGTAAGATTGGAGTGAATTGATGTTTTTAATAGTTGGCTTAGGAAATATAGGGATTGAATATGAACACACGCGCCATAATATAGGATTTGATGCTGTAGATCTGTTAAGTAGTAAGTACAATATTGTTTTAAGTAAGAAAAAATTTAAAGGAACTTGTGGAGAAGGTATTATAGAAAATAATAAAGTTGTATTATTAAAACCAGATACTTATATGAACTTGAGTGGAGAAAGTGTGGTGGAAGCTGTAAATTTTTATAAAATAATGGGCAATAATATAATAATAATACATGATGATATAGATATTCCTGTTGGAAGACTTAGAATAAAAACTCATGGAAGTGCCGGAGGTCATAACGGGGTAAAAAATATAATATTTAACCTGGCTACAGATCAATTTGTAAGAGTGAAGATAGGCATAGGACAACCTGAAGGTCAGCTTATATCCCATGTTTTGGGTAGATTTTCTAAAAATGATAAAATTTATATGGAAAAAGTTCTAAAGGTCAGCCGAGAGGCAGTAGAATGTATTTTGAAAAATGGCGTAGAAGAAGCCATGAACAGATTCAATGGGTTGCTTTTATAGTTTGTATAAATAAAATAGTATAAAAAAAACCGTATAATCTCTCTAATAAGGAAGAGATTGACGGTTATTGTGCGTTCAATTAAAAATGTTTAAAGTTGGAATTTGTAAGTAGATATTGTGATAGATAATTTTATTAAGTTATGATGGATGAATAAATTTATAGGGTGGTTGTTAGGATGAGATTAGAAGGGCTTATGAAACCCATTAAAAAAAGTGATAAGTTTAAAAATGTCATAAAGGAAATATCCAGAGATAAATTTCCTATAGGAGTGTATGGACTTTCAGAATCTGCGAGAAGTTATTTAACATATGGAATATATGAAACTTTAGATAAGCCGATCTTGATTGTTACTCACAGTGATGTAGAGGCTAGGAAATTGTATGAGGATTTATCCTTTTATTTGTCTCAGGTATATTATTTTCCAACTAAAGAAGTGGTATTCTACAATATAGATGCTATATCTGGAGATTTGAGATGGGAAAGATTGAAGGTAATAAGACAGATATTGAATTCACGCAAGAAAATTATAATAACTTGTGTGGAATCATTGAGTTCAGTATATATTCCTGTAGAATTATATAGAAGATATATGTTTAAAGTATCCGTTGGAGATGTCTTAGATTTAAAGGATATTGCAGAAAGACTAATTCAATGTGGATATGAAAGAAGTGAAGTTGTAGATGCAAAAGGCCAGTTTTCTATAAGAGGGGGTATAATGGACATATATTCTCCAATTTCTGCGGAACCATATAGGCTGGAGTTGTTTGGCAGCCAAATAGAATCTATTAGAAGTTTTAATCTGGAATCTCAAAGAAGTATTGAAAAAGTGGATAGTATAGAAATTTTTCCTGCCAGAGAAATTATACTTGACAAAAGTAGAATTAGAGCCGGGGAAGAGGGAATAAAAGAAGATCTGGCAATAGTAGTTGAGAAATTAAAAAAATTAAAAGACAATGAAGCAGTTAAGAGAATAAAAGAAATTACCGTAAAAAATTTAGAAGTTCTTGAACAAAGCTGGAATTTTGAAACTATTGATAGCTTTTTACCTTATTTTTATGAAAATCCATCAACTTTTTTTGATTATGTAAAGGATTATTTTATAATCATGGATGATGTTCAAAGATGCGAGGGAAAATTAAATAGTGTATATTTTGAATTTGAAGAAAACTATAAAAGCTTTTTACAAAGAGGAAATATACTTCTTAAACAGAGTAAAATGCTCATTGGTAAATCTCAGCTAATTGAAGAACTCAAGAGGAGAAAGAGCATTATATTAGATCCTATTGCCAAATCAGTTAAAACATTTTTACCCAAATCAGTAATAAATTTTTCGCAGATAACTCTCAATGATTATCATGGACAAATAGATCTGCTTATTGAAGATATAAGAGATAGAAAATCTAAGGGTTTTAGAATATTGATTTTATCAGGTACAAGACCTAGAGGAGAAAGATTGGTTGATACCTTGAGAGATAGGGATATAGATAGCAGCTATAAGGATGTAGTACGTGAAATTATGCCTGGGGAAGTGGTTATAACTTTTGGAAGCCAGCTAAAGGGTTTTGAATATCCAGAGCTCAAGTTGAGTGTTATTTCAAGTAAAGAAGTCTTTGGAGAAGCTAGGAGAAAGAATATAAAAAAGGCCGTGAAAAAGGGTGCAGGTAAGATCAAAAGTTTTACTGAGTTAAAACCTGGGGATTTTGTAGTTCATGTCAATCATGGAATAGGTGTTTATAAAGGTATAAAACAACTGGAATTTCAGGAGCATAAAAAGGATTATCTAGAGCTTGTATATGAATCTGATGACAAATTATATGTGCCGGTGGAACAACTTGATATGGTACAAAAATATATAGGGGCTGAAGGTAAAACTCCCAAAATAAATAAATTAGGAAGCTCGGAATGGGCGAAGGCCAAAAAAAAGGCTAAGAAGTCTATAGAGCAGATAGCGGAGGATTTAGTAAAATTATATGCTATTAGATCTACTTTAAAAGGCTATAGATATTCAAAGGATACCGTTTGGCAAAAACAATTTGAAGATGAATTTCCATACGAAGAGACGCCAGATCAATTATCAACCATTCAGGATATAAAAGAAGATATGGAGTCAGATAAAGTTATGGATAGATTGCTCTGTGGTGATGTGGGCTACGGTAAAACTGAAGTTGCTGTAAGAGCAGCTTTTAAAGCTGTAATGGACGGCAAACAAGTTGCCTTTTTAGTTCCAACTACTATATTGGCACAACAGCATTATAATAATTTCGTTCAAAGATTTTCTGATTTTCCTGTAAAAATAGATATGATAAGTAGGTTTAGAACCCCTGCTCAACAAAAGCTTACTATAAAGGCTGTGAAGGTGGGAAATGTGGATATATTAATTGGCACTCATAGGATATTACAAAAGGATGTTCAATTTAAAGATTTAGGACTTCTTATAATAGATGAGGAGCAAAGATTTGGCGTCAGTCATAAAGAAAAAATTAAGAAAATCAGAAAAAATGTAGATGTATTGACTTTAAGTGCTACACCTATACCGCGAACTCTCCACATGTCACTTGTAGGAGTCAGAGACATAAGTGTAATAGAAACACCACCAGAGGAGAGATATCCTATACAAACCTATGTGGTAGAATACAATGATCAATTGATTAGAGATGCTATGCTCAGAGAAATAAATAGAAAGGGACAGATTTATTTTGTATACAATAGGGTCGAGAACATAAAAGAAATGGCCGCCTATGTATCAAAATTAGTTCCAGAGGCCAAAGTAGCAGTGGCCCATGGCCAAATGCAGGAAAGAGAACTTGAGAATATAATAATAGATTTTATGAAAGGTAAATATGATGTTCTTGTGTCTACAACTATTATAGAAACTGGCATGGATATACAGAATGTAAATACCATGATAATATATGATTCAGATAAGATGGGGTTATCTCAGCTCTATCAATTAAGAGGAAGGGTGGGACGAACAAATAGAATAGCTTATTGTTACTTGACTTATAGAAAAGATAAGGTTCTGACAGAAGTAGCTGAGAAAAGACTGAAGGCCATTAAGGAATTTACAGAGTTAGGATCTGGATTTAAGATAGCTTTAAAGGATCTGGAGATAAGAGGGGCAGGCAATATGATGGGTGCATCACAGCATGGACATATGGCTGCCATAGGGTATGATCTATATTGTAGAATGCTTGAGGACACTGTGAAGCTTATAAAAGGTGAAATACACAAAGAGCCGGTGGAGACTACTGTGGAATTGAAGATAGATGCTTATATACCGGATAGTTATATAAAAAATGAAGTTCAGAAAATAGAAGTGTATAAGAAGATAGCTGCTATAGATTCCTATGATGATATGCTGGATGTAAAAGAAGAATTGGAAGATAGATTTTCTAGTATACCATCTTCAGTACAAAATCTTATGGATATAGCCTATATAAGGAGTATTGGTAAGGAACTTGGGATAGAGGAGATAAAAGAAGTAAAGAGAGAAGTTGTATTTACATTTGAAAGTCAAAATAGAGTGGATCAAAATGTAATGAAGGGCCTTTTAAAAAATTATTCAAGAAAAATAGTACTAAAAATGAATAAAAAGCCTGGTTTTGGATATAGATTAGAAAATGTAAAAAGAGAAAATATTTTAAGTGATATTAAGAAAATTATTAATTATATGCTACAAATATATGAACAAAAATAGCTTTGTGGTAAAAATACTTTTATGTTAAAATAAATCTGTATTTTAACATAGAAAGAGTGGGGGAATAATTGTGAAAAATATAAAAAGGTTAGCAACCGCTATGTGTATAATGACGTTCATGTTCTCAATTGCCGGTTGTAATATGATAGAAAAAACGCCAGAAGCTATAGCTAATAGTACTGTAGCGGTAGTTAATGGAGAAAAAATCACCAGAGGCGATTTAGACAAAAATCCATATACCATGCAACTGTTAAGTCAGGCTAAACAGCAATATGGAGAGGATTATGAGAAAAATGAAGAAGCTGTAAATACTATAAAAAGCCAAAAAGAGCAAATACTTGAGGATATGATTACAAATAAAATAATTGAACAGAAGGCTAAAGAGTTAAAACTTTTGCCAGATGAAAAAAAGCTTAAGACAGATATGAACAATCAAATTGCCCAAATAAAAAAGCAGCAGTTTGGAAATAGTACTGAGCAATTTGATGCGGCACTAAAAGCTCAGGGATTTACTGAAGATTCATTTAAAAGCATGTATTTATCTCAGCTTAGAGAACAGCAAATGCAACAAAAAGTAAGTGATAGCATTACAAAAAATATAAAGATAACAGATAAACAAATAGAGGATTATTATAAGGCAAATCAGGATAAATATACGGAACTGCCCAATAAAATGCACCTGGCACATATCCTTGTAAAGACTAAAGCTGAAGCTGAAAAGGTAAAGACAAGGCTGGATAAGGGGGAAGATTTCTCAAAGGTTGCGAAAGAAGTTTCCCAGGATACAGCAACAAAAAATAAGGGTGGAGATTTAGGCACTATAAAATATGATGATTCCCAGTATGACGCTCAGTTTATGGCAGGGGCAAAGGCGTTAAAAGGAGGAGAAATATCGGATCCGGTACAGAGTAGTTTCGGATATCATATAATAAAGTGTATAGATAAAGTCAAATATCCTGTTAAGCCTCTCAGTAAGGTTAAAGATGAGATAAAAAAACAACTGGAAAGTGATCAAAAAAGCAAACTGGTTTCCCAGAAATTACAGCAGTGGAAAAATGCTGCAAGTATAACCAAAAAGGAAAAAAATATTATGTAAATATATATTTTACATATAAGTACCATATAGGGAATTATGATGATTTATGTCATAGTTCTCTTTAATTTTATAATTTAAATAACAATTGTGTATAAAATTTCATATTTAGAAAAATAATATTAATACAAGTTATATATTATTATTTTTGAGGAGGAATTCTAAACATGAAAGCAACAGGAATTGTTAGACGTATAGACGACCTAGGTAGAGTTGTCATACCGAAGGAAATAAGAAGAACACTTAGAATAAGAGAGGGGGATCCTTTAGAGATATTTACGGACAGAGAAGGAGGCGTTATATTAAAAAAGTATTCGCCTATTGGTGAGCTCAGTGATTTTTCCAAGGGATATACTGAATCACTACAGCAGACTGTAGGTCATATAATTATGATATGTGATAAAGATAGTGTTGTATCCATAAGTGGAGCTCCTAAAAAGGAATATGTGGATAAAAAAATAAGTTCAGAATTGGAAAAATTAATAGATGATAGAAAGACAGTTTCAGCTTCTGAAGGAAAAGGAATTATACCCATATATGATGATGAAGATATTCAGGGAAAATATTCTGCTCAAGTTATATGCCCTATAATATCTGGTGGAGATGCTATTGGAGCTGTAATAATAGCATCCAAAGAGGAAGCTAAATTTGGCAATGTGGAAACTAAGCTGGCTGAAACAGCATCTTCATTTCTTGGAAAGCAAATGGAACAATAGGAAAAAATGGCGGCATTAGCTGCCATTTTTTTATGGGCAAACTTCATCTCAGTGTAACAGTCATTTAATCTATTAAAGAAGTATTGACTGTGATATAAAAAATATTCACTTAAAGTAATAATACTTTCAAATTTTAAATAATTATAAACATGGAAATAAATTATTTGCAACTATAGCAATTTGGAGGTATTTTTATGAAAAAACAGTCACTTATAAAAGGTACGATTATATTAGGAGCAGCAGGTATAATATCCAAATTTCTAGGATTATTTTTTAGATGGCCACTTCAAATGCTAGTGGGAGATGAAGGGGTGGGATATTATCAGATGTCTTTCCCCCTTTATATGTTTTTTGTTGCAGCTGCATCGGGTATACCTGTGGCTGTATCTAAAATGGTATCGGAAAAAAATGCACTTGGGGATTATAAAGGTATTATTCAAGTATTGAGAAAGTCTTTACTTTTAATGTTCATTTTAGGAACAGGTTTTACGGCAGTGCTTCTTATATTCTCAAATCCAATTATACATTTTCTAAAATGGGATAGAAAGTCCTACTATTCACTGGTAGCTATAGCCTTTGCACCTATGTTCATATCTATAATGAGTGCATTTAGAGGCTTTTTTCAGGGACTTCAAAATATGAACTATACCGCTGTATCTCAGATTATAGAGCAGATAGGAAGAGTGGTAGTTGGAGTTGGACTTGCATACTTGCTTTTACCTAAAGGCATAGAATATTCTGCAGGTGGAGCGGCTTTGGGGGCAGCTGCAGGTGGATTATTTGGGGGAATATATTTAATAATAAAATATATTCCTATAAGAAAAGAAATAAATGTTAAAGTGGCAGATAACAAAGATATACTGAGCAGACTGTTGTATATAGCAATTCCAGTATCTTTAGGGGCTGCCGTCAGTAGTATAATGAGTCTTATAGATTCGGCACTGGTGCCTCAGAAGTTATTAGAAGCAGGTTTTACATATAAAGATGCAGCAATATTATATGGACAACTTACGGGAAAAGCATTTATATTGATAAACATACCTCTTACTATATCAGCTGCATTATGTGCCTCCTTAATGCCTATAATTGCAGAATCACACATATTAAATAGAAAATTAGATGTGATTAACAAGGTGGATTTATCCTTTAGACTTTCTATGGTGATTGCTCTTCCTTCTATGCTTGGATTGTATACTTTGGCTTATCCGATTTTAGATTTGATATTTCCAGGTCAATCTGCCGGTTCTAGTATACTTCAGTATTCTGCACTATCAATACCATTTATAATATTGGTGCAGACATCTACCGCTATATTACAAGGGGTAGGATATTATATTAGGCCTGTACTCAATCTATCTTTAGGATGTATTGTAAAAGTAATTTTGACTTCATTTTTAGTAGCAATTCCCCATGTAAATATTTATGGAGCCATTTGTGGAAGCATAGCAGGCTATGTTCTGACTTGTATTTTAAATATAATATTTCTTGTTAGAAAATTAAAAATAGATGTAAATTATTTTGAAATCGTAGTTAAACCCGCCTTTGCTTCTATTTTTATGATAATAGCTGTTGTAATTATCTATATGTGCGTCTATAATTATACAGTAAGCAGTAGAATAGCATGTTTTCTGGCTATAATTTCAGGATTGATCATCTATATTCCGCTTATAGTTATATTTAAAATATTTAGGTATAACTATATAAAAAGTAAATTTTTAAAAAGATAAGGAGGTTTACAAATGATTAAGGTAGTAGGCCTAGGTCCAGGCTCAGTAGAATCTCTTACCTTGGGTGCCGTAAATATACTTAAAAATTCAGATGAAGTCTATTTGAGAACAGAAAAACATCCCACTGTAAATTATTTAAAAAAATTAGGCATAAGTTTTCATACCTATGACTATATGTACAAAGACAAAGATAAATTTGAAGATGTATATAAATCTATTGCAGAGGATTTGGTACAAAAAGATGAAAAGTTCAAACAGATAGCCTATGGAGTTCCAGGTCATCCTCTAGTAGCGGAAAAGTCAGTTCAATTATTGATAGAACTATGCAGAAAAAGATCTTTGGATATAGATATAGTACCGTCAGTCAGTTTTATAGATACTATTATAGAGAGACTGAATATAGATGCTGGCGACGGGTTGAAAATAATTGATGCTTTTAACATAAAAAATCAGATGCTGGACAAAAGAACTGGTATCATAATAACCCAAGTGTACGATAAATTAATTGCATCCCAGGTTAAATTGGCCTTGATGGAGTACTATGGAGATGATATTGAAATATATTTTATAAAGTCTGCAGGAATTAAAAACAGTGAGATTATAAGGAAAATAAAATTATATGAGTTAGATAGGCAAAGCGATATAGATTATTTAACAACAGTTTATATACCTAAAAATTTAGAAATTACATATGATTTAAAGGATTTATTGGATATAATGAAGAAATTAAGAAGTGATACAGGATGCCCTTGGGATAAAGGGCAAAATCACGACAGCTTAAAAAAATATCTTATAGAAGAAAGTTATGAGGTGATGGAAGCTGTAAATGAAAAAGACGATGCAAATCTTGTAGAAGAACTTGGTGATGTATTATTTCAGATAATATTTCACTGTCAAATAGGAGAAGAGGAGGGATTTTTTAATATAAGGGATGTAATTAATGGCATATGCCATAAGATGATAAATAGGCATCCTCATGTATTTGGAAGTGAGAATATAGACAATACAGAGCAGGTACTTACGAATTGGAATATTATAAAAAAGGAAGAACAGGGCTTAAAAACATATACAGATGAGCTTATACATGTAGCTAAAACTTTGCCGGGTCTTATGAGAGCAGTAAAGGTTCAGAAAAAAGCTGCAGATGTGGGATTTGATTGGGACAAAGTTGAAAGTGCACTGGATAAAGTTTTAGAGGAATATTATGAAGTAAAAAATGTATATAAAAGTGAAGAAAAGGTAAAAATAGTAGAAGAAATAGGGGATTTAATATTTGCATGTGTAAATGTAGCAAGATTCCTTGACATCGACCCTGAATTTGCATTAAATTATACTATAGAGAAATTTATAAAACGTTTTGCATATATAGAGAAAAGTGCTATGGCTCATGGTTTAGATATGATGGATATGACATTAGAGGAAATGGATAAACTTTGGGAGGAATCTAAAAATAAATAAATCTGAGTTTTATATGCAAAAAAAAGAAGGAGTTTATAAATTAGTGCAGAATATGGCTATATATATTATAATTAAATATAGTAAGTGATAAATAATTTAATTACGTATGCAATATACATAAGTTAAAGGTTAGTTGTTTTTGTACGAATACATGAATGTTTATTACTTTCTATAGTTCCTAATTGAATTTAATTGGGAGTAATTTGTAAAGATATTTGCATGATTTTGCACATATGTCTATGAAAATAAGAGGAGGTAAAAAAGGTGAATAAATCAGAATTAATTGCTAGTATAGCAGAAAAGTCAAAGTTAACGAAGAAAGATGCAGAGGCAGCTTTAAAGGGATTTATAGAAAGTGTAGAGGAAACACTTGAAAAAAAGGAAAAAGTTCAATTAGTTGGATTTGGAACATTTGAAGTGAGAAAAAGAGCTGCTAGAATGGGAAGGAATCCTAGAACTAAAGAGGAGATAAACATACCAGAGTCAACAGTTCCTGTATTTAAAGCGGGTAAAGAATTTAAAGATAAAGTAAATAAATAATATATTTTCAGAAAACCTGGATGAAAATCTGGGTTTTCTGCTTTAAAAAGGAGAATTTGCATGAGGTTAGATAAATATCTTAAAGTATCTAGAATAATAAAGAGAAGAACCGTTGCAAAAGAAGCCTGTGAAAGTGGAAGGGTTATAGTAAACGGTAAAGTGGCAAAACCTAGCACTGAGATCAAAGAGGGAGACGTAATAGAAATCATATATGCAAACAATAGTCTTAAAGCAAAAATTTTAAATGTTAAAAATTATGTTAAAAAGGAAGATGTTCAAAATATGTATAAAATAATTGCGGAGACAAAAGATGTGAAATAGAAAGTAATATAAATTATTCCAGCCACATATATTTATTATAGGTGGAGGGGATGTTTTATGGAGAAAAAAGAAATAAAGCTTGAAGACAAAAAGAGCCTACTAAGTCTTGAAAATAGGAAAAAGTTAATACTAACAGGTATTATTGAAGTTATAAGTTTTAATGAGGATCAAATATCGTTAAATACCAATCTTGGAATTCTTGATATTAAGGGTAAAGATTTAAAGATGAATAAATTAGATGTCCAAAATGGTGATGTTAGTATAATAGGCACTATAAATTCCTGTGTTTATATAAATAATGAGCCTAAGAAGAAAAAGCATAATTTATTGTCTAAAATGTTTAAGTAGTTAGGATTATTATGATTATATCAATAGGTGATCAGGTCAGAATTATATTGTTTAGTATTATGGCAGGAATAATAACTGGGGTGCTGTTTGATTTTTACAGGTTAATAAGGGGATTAAGTGGCTTAAATAAAATAATAATGTTTATAGAAGACACTCTATTTTGGTTGTTTACAGCTGTAATTGTATTTGTATTTTTGATGTATACTAATTATGCTTATTTAAGAATGTATGTATACATTTTATTGGCAGTGGGTATATATTTGTATTTAAAAATTTTTAGCCGCATATTTATAGGCTTTTATGAAAAATTGTTTAGAATATTGGGAAGGGTATTCAGGGTAATTTTAAATACTCTAGTATATTTTTTTCAGTACGTTATTTATATAATTAAGAAAAAAAATAAAAGAAATTATAAGAATTAACTTGAAGAAAATTAAAAATCAAATTACAATATAAATATAATGTTATTTGTGATAATTGAAGATAAGATTATGTTCTCATAGGCATCTAATATAGTTTAGATAAAAGTTTTAATTAAAGAAACTGGTGATTATTGTTGAAGATAAAGGTTAAATGGAAGAATATATTCTTTTTACTGTTAGTTTTATACATAGGCTATATATTCGTAAGCCAGCAGATTACTATGCAGAATATAAAAAAGCAAATAGTCGAGAGAAAAACTGAAGAACAAAAGCTGAAGGTAAAAAACCAAAAATTACAGGATGAAATTAAAATGTCTGCATCTGACATATATATAGAAAAATTAGCCAGAGAGAAGTTGGGTCTTATTAAACAAGGTGAAACTCCTGTAATAGATAATAATAAATGAATTATATTATAAAAAACTATAGCAGAATTTTTAAATTATATCTGCAGGATGATGGAGGATAAATAATTGTGGAAGCAGGAAAAATTTTTGGGCAAGATCCAAGAAGTCCTACTCTATTAAAACTAGAAGAGTAAAATATTAGTATATAAGTATTATTTTTAAGGAGGAGTCTTTTTAATATGACCTTGAAGGCAGGAAGCATACTAGAAGGTACGGTAGTCAATATTACTAGTTTTGGAGCCTTTGTAGAAGTTGAGGGTAAAACTGGGTTAGTCCATATATCTGAGGTATCAGATACTTATGTTAAAAATATAAGGGACTATTTAAAGGAAAAGGATAAGGTAAAAGTTAAGGTGATTTCTATCGATGATAATGGCAAGATAAGTTTATCTATGAAGCAAGTAGATCAAGATAAGAAGAGTTTGAGACCATTAGAGATAGACTGGCAAAAGGAAAATAACAAGCAAAATCAAGGCAGTTTTGAAGACAGGTTATCTAAGTTTTTAAAAGATAGTGAAGAGAGATTTCAAGACATAAAAAAACATCAGGATTCTAAAGGAAAAGGTTATAAAAAATCGTCTAATTATTGATTATAAATTTAAAGAGGTCTGCAGATGACCTCTTTTGTTTTAAAATAAAAGTTTTATAAAATTGTTGACAATATTCTATTTATCATATATAATAACTTATGTCGTCAAGTTGAGAAACTGTTAAATATTGCTGGAGTGGCGGAACAGGCAGACGCACAGGACTTAAAATCCTGCGGGCTTTAAAACCCGTACCGGTTCGATTCCGGTCTTCAGCACCAGAATAATGACGCGGGGTGGAGCAGCTGGTAGCTCGTCGGGCTCATAACCCGAAGGTCGGAGGTTCAAATCCTTTCCCCGCAACCAATTGTATATAATATGGCGGAATAGCTCAGATGGCGAGAGCATTCGGTTCATACCCGAAGTGTCATAGGTTCAATTCCTATTTCCGCTACCAATAGTAAGGACTTGTTAAATTTAACAAGTCCTTTTATGTTTAAATAATAAACATTTATACACAAAGTTCTACATTGGATTTTGTGGATTTTATAATATAAGTAGAATTATAAACATTGTAGATAAATATTGATGATTACATGTGGATAAAAAAATTTTCCAGTACATATATTAAAATTCAATGGTATTTTTTAAGCCTAATTGTCTAAAAGGAAAATTATAGAAAAAACATAGAAATTAATGTCCTAAAAAAAATATGAATACACCTCACCTTCTGACATTTATTTCCATAAGATATTGCTATAATAAAGAAAGTGATTTTATAGGGTGGGGTGATATTGATGCAATACGGAGCAGAAGTTTTTCCTTATCAACGAACAAAAAAAATAAGTAGTGAGAGGAAAAAGAGTAAATTTAAAAATCTAGATCTTATTATTAAACTGGCATTTTACTTTTTAGCAGGTTTCTTAGTGGGAAGAGTTATGATGGTAAATCTTATGGCACCTTTTGGAATAGCATTTTTCATATCAATAGCGGCGTGTGAAAAGCAGATACCTTCACTAGCAGCAGCTCTTGGCACGCTTCTCGGATATATATCTATATATGGAAATGTAAAGTATTTACCAGTATACTGTACAATAACTGTCACATTAGCTTTGTTGAATTATATTTTAAAAAGTATAGATAAAAATAAGAAGCTTGTTTGGTTGTTTTCAACTACATTTTTAGAATTCTTTTTTTATAAACTTATTGTAGTTAAATTAACTGCTGGAGTAGCTGCATTTAATTCCGTTTTTGAAATTCTATGTATCTTCTCATTATATTATATTATTAGCTATTCTATAATATGCTTTAAAAAATCAAAAACGCGGCATTTATATAACAGTGAAGAGATAATTAGCATGGCTATAACTATATCTTTAATTATAGCGGGAACTTGGGGAAGCAGTATAGGCGGAATATCCATTAGGAATATAATAGCCTTGAGTTTTATTCTCATATTAGGTTATGTAAAAGGAAGTACTTCAGGTGCAGCAGCAGGGGTGGCAATGGGAACTATTATAGGAGTTACCTCTAATGATGTGATAATTTACACTGCAGTTTATGGGTTATGTGGGCTTGTATCAGGTGTATTTAGAGAAACAGGTAAATGGTTTAGTGGTTCAGCTTATATTGTAGCCTTTGCTATATTGAAGATGTATTCTAATATAGGTGCCGAATTTAAAATTATAGAGGTAATTATAAGCTGCATTATATTCCTTGCCATACCTAAAGGAATATATAAAAAGGTGGAATTGGAGTTGGATTGCCGGAAAAAGCAGGAATATTTAAAAGAAAATTATGCAGGCAAAATCAAATCTATTTTCACAAAAAAATTGGACAACTTCTCTGGTGTGCTTGTTAATATGTCATCTGTTCTAGCTGAACTGGCTGAAAATGATAAACTGGCTATGAAAAATAAGAGCAGTGCTCTTGTGGAAAATTTAGCAGATAGGGTTTGCACGAGCTGTGATATGAAGTCCATGTGCTGGAGAAGAGAAACTTTTTATACCTATAATGCATTTGTGGAATTAATACAAAATTATCAGGAAAATAAAAAACATATTCCAGAGGAAATTCAAAGGAAATGTATTAAGCGAACCCTTCTAATGAAAAATACTGAGGAAATCATAAACAATTATATTGTGGATGAGATGTGGAGAATAAGACTGGGAGAATGCAGGGAACTTCTAGCGTCTCAGATAGAAAACATGGGCAGAACAGTGGCAGAAATAGCGGAAGATTTTGATTCTGATATAAAATTTAATCCTGAAATTGAAAATGATATCCGAAGAATTTTAAATAAGGAAAATATACGTTATAAAGATGTATTTTGTTTTAATGATAGAAAAAATCATCTAATTGTGAATTTATCTATGGAAGCTTGTGGAGGGAAACAAAAGTGCATGAAGGATGTGCTGCCACTTATAAATAGTGTTTCAGGCAAATTAATGTGTGTAAATGATAAGGGGTGCAATATAAATTATTCTATGGGTACCTGCAGTATAACTTTTGAGGAAATGCCTAAATATCATGTAGCAACTTATGTCAGTGGAAATTGCAAAGATGGTGAAAAATATAATGGAGATAGTTATAGCTTTGGCAAATTGCCAGACGGGACATATATGACAATAATAAGTGATGGCATGGGTTCGGGGCCTCAGGCAGGTCAAGAGAGCACTGCTACAGTTGAACTTATAGAAAAGTTTACTAATTCAGGGTTTAAAAAAATGACTGCCATTAATACAGTGAATTCTATCATGGGTATTAAATTTAATGAGGATGAAAAATTTTCCACTTTGGATTTAAGTAGTGTGAATTTATATGAAGGGGAGATAAATTTTATAAAGATGGGGGCAGCAGCTAGCTTTATAAAAAGGGGAGATGACATAATAGTTATAAAATCCAAAACTCTTCCTATAGGGGTATTGGATAAACCGGATATAGATATAACCGACAAAAGAATAATTAATGGAGATTTTGTAGTAATGGTAAGTGATGGAGTACTGGATTATGACAGTGAAACTACGGGGAATTTTCAGTGGATGGTGGAATTTTTAAAAAAGTTGGATTGCACAGATCCAAAAGAAATGTGTCAGAAAATAATTGACAGAGCTAAAGAATTGTCTGGCGGAAAAATAAAGGATGATATGACAGTGATAGTTGAAAAAATATATAGTCTTTATTAATGGGATATGATGATGATAGAATTGAGAATTTTTTATATTATAAGAGTTGGGCTGTTGATGATTTATAGGATCAACAGCCTAAATAGGTAGTATACTATTTGACCACAAAAAATAATATATTTATGGTATAATGTAATAACATATTATGATAAAGATTTTTGATTTGGGAAGTGCTTGTTTTGATAGAATCTGTATTGAATACTATAAAAAAAAATAAGATGTTTAATAGCAATGATAAAGTAATAGTGGCTGTGTCGGGAGGGCCAGATTCTATATGCCTGTTACATATATTATATATTTTACGTAAGAAATTAAATATTACACTGGTTGCAGCCCATGTAAATCATTGTCTGAGGGGTATTGAGGCTGATGAGGATGAATTATATGTAAAAAGATTTTGTAAAAACCTAGAAATTGAATTTAAAAGCTTAAAGATAGATATAGATAGTATAGCTAAAAAGAGGAATATTTCCTGTGAAAGTGCAGGAAGAGAAGAAAGATATAAGTTTTTTAAAAGACTTAAAATTGAGCTGGGAGCTCAAAAGATAGCTATAGCACATAATGCTAATGATCAGGCAGAAACGATCTTAATGAGAATTATAAGGGGAGCTGGATTAAATGGACTTATTGGGATAAGACCGATAAGAGATGACATCTTTGTAAGACCACTAATACATAATACCAGAACTGAAATTGAAAAATATTGCAGTGATAATAACCTTCAACCCAGAGTTGATAAGACTAATTTTGAAACGGTATATTCCAGAAACAAAATAAGATTAGAGCTTATACCATATATACAGAAAAATTTTAATAAGGATATAATTGAAGTATTAAATAGATTTTCGGAGACAATAAAAGTAGATAATGACTATTTAGAATATATTTCAAGGGAAAAATTTAAAAAATATTGTGATATAAAGCCAGAAAAGGTTATAATATTTAAGGAGGCATTTTTAGAGAAAAAAGCCATATTAACTAGAATAGTTAGGTTTTCATTAAAAAGTATAGCTAAAAGTTTGATAGACTTTGAAAAAGTTCATATACTTGGCATAATAGATATTCAAAAACATTCCACAGGTAAAGAGCTGATGCTTCCGCATAATATTTTAGCAGTGAATGACTATGGTAATATAATAATAAGAAAAAATACAATGAAAACTAATAAATTCTGCTCGGAACAATATAAATTGAAAATTGGGTGCAATTACATTCCGAATATTAATTCAAGAATCTATTTGAAACTAACTGACATGGGAGGATATGTGAGCTATAATCAAAATAGGTTTATTCAATATTTTGATTATGATAAGATACAGGGAGATATAGTGTTGAGGAATAGAAAAAAGGGGGATAGGATAATACCACTTGGAATGACAGGGAAAAAGAAACTAAAAGATCTTTTTATAGATTTAAAGGTACCCAAAGACACAAGGGATAACGTCCAATTAATATGTTTTGGCGACAAAATTGGATGGGTAGTTGGATATAGAATAAGTGAACTTTTTAAAGTTGATAAAAATAGTAAAACCATTTTAACTATAGGATTTGAAAGCGGGGAACTATAAATCATGAGTACTATAAGTGATGATATTAGAGAAGTATTGCTTGATGAGAACACGATAAAAGGAAAAGTTAGGGAAATAGGAAAAAAAGTAAGTAGAGATTATGAGGGCAAAGATCTATTGCTGGTGGGTATATTAAAAGGATCAGTCCCATTTATGGCAGATTTGCTGAGACAGATAACTATTCCATGTAGTATGGATTTTATGGCGGTTTCCAGTTATGGAAACTCTACGAAAAGTTCAGGTGTTGTAAGAATTTTAAAAGATTTGGATTATGAAATAGAAGGTAAGTATGTGTTGATAGTGGAGGATATTATAGATTCAGGTACAACTTTGGCATATTTAGTTGATTATTTAAAAGGCAGGAAAGCTAAAAGCATAGAAATAGCTTCTCTCTTAAATAAGGCTGAAAGAAGAAAAGTCAATGTTAAAGTTAAATATATAGGATTTGAAGTCCCCGATTACTTCTTAGTAGGATACGGATTGGATTATGCAGAAAAATATAGGAATTTTCCATATATTGGTATATTAAAGGAGGAAGTTTATAAATAATTAGCATTAAAATTTATTGTAAAGAGATATTACTTATGATACAATTTTACAGTATTAAACTGGAAAGAGAGGGGGGCCTTTAATGAAAAAATTTTCAAGTGCAACGGCCTGGGTTATAGTTTTTATATTAGTAATTCTTGCTGCATTACTATTATTGAGAACCGATAATAATTCAGTATCTATTACTTTCAATGATTTTCAAAAGGATTGGTTAAATAACGATATAAAAAGTTTTCAACTTAGAGAAGATAAAATGACAGTTCAAGGAAGTTTAAAAGATGGAACACCTTATGAAACTGTAGTTCCATCTGAAAGACTGTTTCAATTTATAGGAGAACATCCTAAAGATGGTGAAGTTCAAGAAATGTACGTCAAGCCAGCTACAATGCCCATGTGGGTTCAGTATTTACCTACAGTTCTGGTAATACTTATGCTTGTGGCATTTTGGTTCATGTTTATTCAGCAGTCGCAAGGCGGTGGAGGGAACCGGAATGTTATGAATTTTGGTAAGAGTAGAGCTAAGATGGCGGCTCCGGATAAGAAAAAAGTGACTTTCGCAGATGTTGCGGGGGCAGATGAAGAAAAAGAAGAACTAGCGGAAATAGTGGATTTCCTAAAGCAGCCTAAGAGATATATAGAGATGGGAGCTAGGATACCTAAGGGAGTTTTACTCGTAGGGCCTCCAGGAACGGGTAAAACACTTTTGGCAAAGGCAATATCCGGTGAGGCAGGGGTACCATTTTTTAGCATATCGGGTTCTGATTTTGTAGAGATGTTTGTTGGTGTAGGTGCTTCTAGGGTAAGAGATTTATTTGAGCAGGCAAAGAAAAATTCACCTTGTATAGTGTTTATAGATGAGATAGATGCAGTTGGACGGCAAAGAGGAGCTGGACTTGGTGGAGGTCACGATGAAAGGGAGCAGACTCTAAATCAACTATTGGTTGAGATGGATGGATTTGGCGCTAATGAAGGAATAATAATGATAGCGGCTACAAATAGACCTGATATACTGGATCCTGCCTTGTTAAGACCTGGAAGATTTGATAGACAGATATTGGTGGGTGCTCCAGATGTCAAGGGAAGAGAGGAAATATTAAAAGTTCATTCCAGGAATAAGCATTTATCCGATGAGGTGAAATTGGATGTTTTGGCAAAGAGGACTCCAGGGTTTACTGGTGCTGATTTAGAAAACCTGATGAATGAATCTGCTCTTTTGGCAGTTAGAAAAAATAAAACTTTAATTGGAATGGATGAATTGGAAGAAGCAGTAACTAGAGTTATAGCAGGCCCTGAGAAGAAAAGTAAGGTTATTGATGAAGAAGATAGAAGACTTACTGCATACCATGAGGCAGGTCATGCAGTGGTTATGAAGCTTTTACCTAATTCAGATCCGGTTCATCAGATAAGCATAATACCAAGAGGAATGGCTGGCGGATATACCATGCACCTACCTGAAAAAGACAGCTCCTATATGTCAAAAGCAAAGTTGGAAGATGAAATTGTAGGGCTTCTAGGAGGAAGAGTGGCAGAAAAGTTAGTTATCGGTGATATTAGTACTGGAGCTAAAAATGATATTGAGAGAGCTACGACTATAGCTAGAAAGATGGTAATGGATTATGGAATGAGTGATCTTGGACCTATTGCCTTTGGCTCGGGGCATGATGAGGTGTTTTTAGGAAGGGATTTGGGAAAAGGTAAGAATTATAGTGAAGAAGTAGCTTTTGAAATAGATAAGGAAATAAGGAAATTGATAGATGAAGGCTATAATAAAGCTGAGAAACTTCTTTCACAGAATATGAACAGATTGAGGGCTGTTGCTGAGAAACTGCTTGAAAAAGAAAAACTTGAGGCAGATGAATTTGAAGAGGTTTTTGCTCAAGCTTAATTTAATACGATATATAAAAAATCCTATGTTACATAGGATTTTTTATATTGTAAACTAAGAATGGTTTTGTAAGTAATATATTTTAAAACTTAACTGACAGTGATATAATAAATCTATGTGTTTTATAAAGTGTAAATTTTATGCGGAGTGAGATGATTATAGTGGAATTTAATTTAAAAGAGGGTATTACCTCTACTGCGGAGATACAAATAACTAAGAATGATACAGCAAAAAAAATGGGTTCTGGTGATTTGGATGTATTTGCTACGCCTGCAATGATAGCGCTTATTGAAAATACATGTAAAAACTGTGTGGATCTTCACCTTCCTTCAGGCTACACTACGGTGGGAATAGAGGTAAACGTAAAACATATTAAGCCATCACCAGTAAATGTAAAAGTTAGATGTGAAGCAATTCTTGAAAAGATTGACAGGAAGAAGTTATTTTTTAAAGTTGAAGCCTGGGACAATAAGGGCAAAATTGGAGAGGGATCCCATGTTAGATATATAGTAAATAGTGAGGAATTCATGAAAAAAATACAATAGGGAAATGAACGCGATTTATCTTGACAAATAGAATTTTATTGATACAATTAAATTATAATTTTGACAGAGCTTGACATAATTCTAGAGCAGCTTTAAAGTTGCTCTAGAATTATGTATATTATGAATAAAATGATTTACTAATTTTATTTAGAAAGATGGTGTTGTTTAGTGATTTTAGTTTTGGATGTGGGTAATACCAATATTGTATTGGGGGTATATGACGATAATGAGCTTATTTCAGTATGGAGATTATCCACAGATGATAAAAGGACAGCAGATGAATATGGAGTTCAAGTAATGGAACTATTCCTACAAAATAAATTGAATTTATCGGATATAAAAGGAGCTATTATATCTTCTGTAGTACCTAATATCATGTATTCATTGGAACATATGGTAATAAAGTATTTTAAAGTTATTCCCATTATAGTTGGGCCTGGAGTAAAGACTGGAATAAATGTCAGATATGACAATCCGAGAGAAGTGGGAGCAGACAGAATAGTGAATGCTGTAGCTGCTCATGAAATATACAAGAGATCTATAATTATTATAGATTTTGGAACAGCTACTACATTTTGTGCAGTTACTGCTAAAGGGGATTATCTAGGAGGAACTATATGCCCTGGAATAAAGATATCTTCAGATGCTCTATTTGAAAAGGCTGCTAAACTTCCTAGAGTAGAAATTATTAAACCCGCTGGGGTTATATGTAAAAATACTGTCTCTAGTATACAAGCTGGCCTAGTATATGGATATATTGGACAGGTAGATTACATAGTTAAGAGAATGAAAAAGGAAATGATGGATTTAGGCGAGGATGAACCCTTTGTGATAGCAACTGGAGGTCTTGCCAAGCTTATAAAGGAAGGAACTAAGTCCATAGATATAATTGATTCCATATTGACATTAACAGGACTTAGAATAATTTATGACAAAAATAAGGAGCCGATATCTTAATGAAAATAGGGAAAGCGGAATTTTGTAATAATGTATTTTTAGCTCCCATGGCGGGTGTTACAGATAGGGCATTTAGGGAAATATGTAGGGAGATGCAGTGTGGATTTGCCTATACGGAGATGATAAGCTCTAAAGCTTTGTTTTATGGAAATAAAAAAACTCAGGATATGTTTCTGACCTCTTCTAAAGAAAAATCTGTAGGAGTGCAGATATTTGGGAGTGATCCCCTTGTGATGGCTAAGTCCTGTGATTTTTTTAACGATAATGAAAAGATTGTTCTTGTAGATATAAATATGGGGTGTCCGGCCCATAAAATAGTAAAAAACGGAGAGGGATCTGCCCTGATGAAAAACCCTATTCTTGCATCACAAATAGTAAAAGAAGTGAAAAGGGCTTCTTTAAAGCCTGTTACTGTGAAAATGAGAATTGGGTTTGATGATCGCAATATAAATGTAATAGATTTTGCGAAATGTATGGAACAATCTGGGGCAGATGCTATAGCTGTTCATGGCAGAACTAGTGCTCAAATGTATATTGGCAAAGCTAATTGGGATATAATAGGGGAAGTAAAGAAAGCAGTTAAAATTCCAGTTATAGGCAATGGAGACATATTTACAGCAGAGGATGCAGATAGAATTTTAAATAAAACGCAGTGTGATGGAATAATGATTGGGAGAGGAGCTATGGGGAATCCTTGGATATTTAATCAAATACTGCAGTATGTGAATAATTGTCCTGTAGAATATCCTACACCTAGGGAAAGGGTGGATGTGTGTATAAGACATTATAAAAAGTCAATTTATTACAGCGGTGAAAATAGAGCGGTTAAGGAAATGAGAAAGCATATAGCATGGTATATAAAAGGTTTGAAAAATAGTAAGGAAATAAAAGATAAAATAAACTATGAAAAGCACAGTGAAGGTGTATTTGAAATTTTAGATAAATATAGAGATCTATTGTAATTTTTGATTTAAAGGGAGAATAGAATAATATTGTAACTAATTTAAAAGGATAACAAGCTTGAAATCTATTTTGTATGCTAGATCTGACAGAAACATATTTTATGATGACAATAGTTTTTGGGGAAGGATGAAAGATAGATTTAAAATAAGAGTGGAGGAAAAACTTTTTATAAAAGAATTTGGAGTCAAAATTGGAATTGTAAGATTTCCATTGAATATTAATATTAATTCCTATAAAAATAATATTCTGAGAGCTCAAAAGGTGTCAAAAATAAAAGATATGCAGTTGGCGCCTAAAATTTATAGATATTTTGATTATAATTTGTACAATAAATTCCAAAGGGAATTGATGGCCTTTAGTATTGTAACAAGTTCGAAAATCATACTTAGAAATAGAAAAAAAAGTATAAGACGCAGTTGTATGGTTGTTTATGATGCTTCAGAGCCTATTTTATTTGACACTATATGCTTTTTAGCTAAAGAAGCTAAGTTTATAGTTCTGCTTTCTAAGAATATTATGAGGGCAAATGGGATCAGACAGTATGTTACGGCAAATTATGGTGTAACACCTATAGTCACGTCGGATATGAATTTTTCTTTTAAAAGTGCAGATTTTATTATAACTTCTAGGGGAATTGATATAAATAGCAAGGCATATATATGGTATCTGGATAATAGCTATATACCTTATTATAAAAATAATATTATAGTTAATGATATTAGATATAAGATTCCCTGGAGTTTTAAGTATGAAAACATATCCTTTGAGCTTTTGGGATCTATACTTTGTCAATTAGGCGAAAGAAATGTAGAGAGATCTTTGCACTCCAATGGTGTGTTTTTAAATAAAATAAAATTTAATAAAGATGAATTGATTTTATAGAAACGGGGAGAACTATAAACTAATGAAATGAAATTTTTATTACGTTGACAATATAGTAGTGCTGTTTTATAATTACTTAAATGATAATGGAGAAGGGCAATTAATAGTAATAAAATTCAAGATATTATGGGATATGATAGAATTTTATATAATTATAAAAGGGGAGAGCAGAATGAGCACGTCAAAAAAATATGTAATGACTTATGAGGGAATAAGAAAACTTGAACAGGAATTGGAGAATTTAAAAACAGTTAAGAGGAAAGAAATTACGGAAAAGATTAAAACAGCTCTTTCGTTCGGGGATTTGAGTGAAAATTCAGAATATGATAGTGCTAAAAATGAACAAGCATTTGTAGAGGGAAGAATAGTTCAACTTGAAAATATGCTAAAAAATGCTACTATAGTAGATGAGGATGAAATACCACCGGATGTAGTCAGCGTGGGTTCCATTGTAAAGGTGAAAGATTATGATTTTAATGAAGAGGTTGAATATTTAATTGTAGGATCTGCAGAAGCTGATCCTGTTAATAATAAAATATCAAATGAATCACCTGTAGGTAAAGGACTAGTGGGGAAAAAAGCGGGGGATATAATTGAAATACAAGTTCCTGATGGTGTTAGTAAATATAAAATACTGAGTATAAGAAGATAATTGGAGGGTAATATTCATGACTAAAGAGGAGAAGAGTATACACATGCTGGAAGAAAATTCTAATGAATTGATAAAGGAAAGATTGCAAAAATTAGAGCTTTTGAAAGAAGAAGGAAAGGATCCTTTTGAAGTTTATAAAGTAAATAGGACTCATACTTCTAAAGAAGTAAGGGATAACTATGAAACTCTAGAGGGAAAAGATGTAACTGTTGCGGGAAGATTGATATCAAAAAGAGTACACGGTAAAGCCGGGTTTTCAGATTTATATGACAGGTATGGAAAGATTCAACTGTATATAAAAATAAATGATGTGGGTGAAGATAAGCTCAAGGAATATAAATCCTATGATATAGGTGATATTTTATCCGTAACAGGCAGAGTATTCAAAACTAAAACTGGTGAGATAACGATTCATATTATAGATTTTCAGCTGGTATCTAAATCTTTAAAACCTCTTCCAGAAAAATGGCACGGGCTCAAGGATCCGGATTTAAAGTATAGACAAAGGTATGTGGATTTGATAATAAATCAAGAAGTGAGAGATACTTTTTTGAAGAGAACTGCCATAATAAAATCAATGAGAGAATTCCTAGATAACAAGGACTATATAGAAGTGGAGACACCAATACTTTCTTCAATAGCTGGTGGAGCTGCAGCAAAGCCTTTTACGACCCATCATAATGCACTTGATATAGATATGTATTTAAGAATTGCTACAGAACTATATCTTAAAAGACTTATAGTTGGCGGTTTCGAAAAAGTATATGAAATTGGTAAATGCTTTAGAAATGAAGGTATGGATATAAGGCACAATCCGGAATATACATCGATTGAATTATATGAAGCCTTTGCCGATTACAATGATATGATGGAACTGACTGAAAATATGATAGCCTATGTATGTGAAAAAGTACTGGGAAGTACTAAGGTAATATATCAAAATACAGAAATAGATTTTAAACCACCATGGAATAGAATTACCATGGTGGATGCGGTTAAAAAGTTTACAGGAATAGATTTCGATGAAATAAAAACCGATGAAGAGGCCAGAAAGATTGCCAGTGATAAAGATATTGAGCTTAAGAAAGCCCTGGGAGATTGTACAAGGGGAGATATATTAGATGCGGTGTTTGAAGAATTTTGTGAAGAGAAATTTATTCAGCCTACTTTTGTAATGGATTATCCGGTGGAAATATCTCCGCTGACCAAGAAAAAGAGAGGAAATGATAAGTTCACAGAGCGATTTGAGGGCTTTGTGTTTGGAAGGGAAATATGTAACGCTTATTCGGAATTAAATGATCCTATAGTTCAGAGAGAAAGATTTCTGCAGCAATTAAAGGAAAGAGAATTAGGTGATGATGAAGCGTATATGATGGATGAAGATTTTATAAATGCACTTGAAATAGGTATGCCGCCGACTGGAGGGTTGGGGGTAGGGATAGATAGACTTATAATGTTTTTGACGGATTCCTATTCTATAAGAGATGTTATACTTTTCCCTACAATGAAACCCAATCAGCAACAGTAAGTTTCATAACATCATTAAAATTATTATTTTATTACTGAAATTAAATATGTGTGACATAGTTTAAAATCTAGGGGTTTTTTATTAATTTAGGAACCCTTGGATTTTTTATAATAAGCCTTAAATTTATTATCTTTTGAATATAAAATATATTGCAATTTTTAAATTGCATGATATAATTATACATGTAAGTCGTTCCGTGGTAGCTCAATGGTTGAGCATTCGGCTGTTAACCGAAGGGTTGGAGGTTCGAGCCCTCTCCACGGAGCCATTTTATTCTACAATTTTAATGAATTAATATTTACATTTGCATATTATGGGGTATAATAAAGTTTATATAAACAATTTAATAAGCAGCTATGATAGAGAAAAATAGCACTATAAATTTCTAAAGAGAAGTTGTGGGTGGTGTAAACAACGAAATTTTTTGCTAGAGGAGCTTTTGAGCTGGATATGTGAAAGATGAGCCTACGCTAAATAGGGTGGAACCGCGGAGTTAATTCGTCCCTTTACGTCAAGCTCTTTTTTTATACCTAAAATCATAATTTGTGTTTAAAAATAATTAATTATAAAAACTGAATAATTTATGGGAAGGAGAAATATAAATGAATTTTGAAAAGACTATGGATAAAATAGTGGCTTTAGCTAAAAATAGGGGATTTGTATATCCTGGTTCAGATATATACGGAGGACTTGCAAACACTTGGGATTATGGACCCGTTGGAGTAGAACTCAAAAATAATGTAAAAAAAGCTTGGTGGAAGAAATTTGTCCATGAAAATGAGCACAATGTGGGAATAGACTGTGCAATACTTATGAACAGCGAGGTTTGGGTGGCTTCAGGCCATGTGGGAAATTTTACTGATCCACTTATGGATTGTAAAGAATGTAAAGCCAGATTTAGAGCAGATAAACTAGTAGAGGAACACATGACTTCAAAGGGAATAGAAAAGGCCAGCGCGGATGGATGGAGCAATGAAAAATTAAAAAAATATATAGATGAAAATAATATTGTATGCCCAAGCTGTGGGAAAAAAAATTTCACTGATATAAGACAGTTTAATCTTATGTTTAAAACATTTCAGGGAGTTACAGAAGATTCAAAGTCAGAGATATATTTAAGGCCTGAAACGGCTCAAGGTATATTTGTAAATTTTAAAAATGTCCAGAGAACGAGCAGGAGAAAAATCCCCTTTGGAATAGCTCAAATAGGTAAGGCTTTTAGAAATGAAATAACCCCTGGAAATTTCACTTTTAGAACTAGAGAGTTTGAGCAAATGGAGCTGGAATTTTTCTGTAAACCGGGAAGTGATTTAAAGTGGCATAGCTATTGGAAAGATTATTGCTGGAAATTTTTATTGAACCTTGGTATGAAAGAAGAAAATATAAGATTTAGAGATCATGGTAAAGAAGAGCTTTCTCACTACAGTAATGCAACTTCCGATATAGAATATTTATTTCCCTTTGGTTGGGGAGAACTTTGGGGAATAGCAGATAGAACGAACTACGATTTGACCCAACATCAAAATCACTCGGGGAGAGAAATGACTTATATGGATCCTATGACTAAGGAAAAATATATACCTTATTGTATAGAACCTTCTGTAGGAGCAGATAGAGCAGTGCTTGCATTTTTAGTTGATGCCTATGATGAAGAAGAACTAGAAGGGGGAGATGTAAGGACAGTATTGCATTTCCATCCTGCAATAGCACCGTTTAAAGCAGCAGTTCTTTGTCTTAGCAAGAAGCTGTCGGAAAAATCTCTAGAAGTTTATAACATGTTAAAGGGAGATTTTAATATAGATTATGACGATGCAGGAAGTATAGGTAAGAGATATAGAAGGGAAGATGAGATTGGGACTCCTTATTGTATAACAATAGACTTTGATACTATGAAAGATGATACTGTTACTATAAGAGATAGAGATACCATGAAACAGATTAGGGTTAAAATAGAGAACTTAAAGGGATTTATTGAAAATAAAATACAATTTTAGTAGTATGCCGTGCTAATCTTGATTTAAAGACATGTGATTAGTGCGGTAAATTCAAATAAAAAATTTACCGAATAACTTTAGTTATTCGGTAAATTAGGGTTTAATCATGGGGATATGTTATATGTTTAATTAAAACTTGGGGAATTATATTAATGTTTCCTTACGGCACAATCTTAGTATAGCATAGTAATAGAATAACTTTCAATAGCCAACAATAAAGTTGTTAAATTAAATATTTTCTCATAATTTTGACTATAATCGACATATTTTATTTTGACAATATCTATATGGTATGATAACAATGCTTCGTATTAAATTTCATTCAAAATTTACGGTATATTATTTTATAATATGTTGTGTTATTATATAATCGAAATATAAATTATTGTAATGGATTTGGTATGGAGGTAATTTTATGAAGAAAAACTTTGAAGAGTTTAAGGAGTTTATAAAAGGTAAGAGAACAGCGGTAGTTGGCATAGGCATAAGTAACAGGCCTCTAATTAATTTTTTATTGAACTTAGGTGCTAAAGTTACTGCTTTTGATAAAAAAAATGAAAATCAATTAGGAAAAATAGCAAAAGAATTTAGGGAAAAGAATATAAATCTTATATTAGGAGAAGATTACCTTCATAATTTAAACAATTTTCAGGTGATATTCAAAACACCTTCTATGAGAATAGATAATCCGTATCTTGTAAGAGCCAGGCAGAAAGGAGCCTATATAACTTCTGAGATGGAGGAATTTATTAAGTACTGTCCTGCTAAGATATATGGAGTAACTGGAAGTGATGGCAAAACTACTACTACTACTATTATGTATAATATTTTAAAAGAGCACGGATATAAGACATGGGTGGGAGGAAATATAGGCACTCCACTATTTTCTAAAATAGGTGAAATGAGAAGTGAAGATAAAGTTGTATTGGAGCTGTCAAGTTTTCAATTAATGACTATGAATGTATCACCTGAAGTTGCAATTATAACAAATATTAGCCCCAATCATTTGGATATCCATAAAGATATGAATGAGTATATAAATGCTAAGAAGAATATATTTAGATATCAAGATAAAAGTAATTTGCTTGTGCTAAATAGGGATAATGACATAGTAAATTCCATGGTGGCGGAAGCTCCGGGAAGTGTAAGGCAGTTCAGCAGTAAAAGGGTGTTAAATAGAGGAGGATATGTAAAAAATAATAGTTTATATATAGATGAGAATGAAGTTTGCAAAGTAAAGGAAGTTAAAATTAGGGGAATGCATAATGTTGAAAATTTTTTAGCAGCTTTTTGTGCAGTGAAAGATGATGCGGATATTGGCGATATGAGGGAAGTAGCCATTAATTTTTCTGGCGTGGAACACAGATGTGAATTTGTAAGAATTGTGGATGGAGTAAGATATTATAATGATTCCATTGCTTCAAGCCCTACTAGAACTTTGGCCGGGCTCAAGGCTTTTGAGAAACCCGTCATATTGATAGCAGGTGGATATGATAAAAAAATACCCTTTGATGTTTTGGCAGAAGAAGGATATAAAAAGATAAAAGCTCTAATACTAATGGGTGCTACAAAAGGTAAGATAAAAGAAGCGTTTGATAAATTGAAAAATGAAAAGGGAATTCATGTACCAATAGTTGTAGTTAATTCTTTATTTGATGCAGTTAATAAAGCCAGAGAGCTGGCAGAGAATGGAGATATTATTACTCTTTCACCAGCTTGCGCTAGCTTCGACATGTTTCCAAATTTTGAAGTTAGAGGAAACAGCTTTAAGGAGATAGTGTGTAAACTTTAATTTTATCAGTCGATAGTATGTTCCAATATAATTGATCATCTTGCACTTATAAAATAAACAGCACCTAGTGTATCAGTATATGAATGGTATAGAAAAAGCTATTATACAGCAGGAAATATAAGATAAATTGGTTTTA
>NZ_JBHMIY010000008.1:0-145333 GCF_042436595.1 Clostridium sp. MT-14 | reverse complement strand
TCCCACTTATAGAAGATAGGAGAATTACGCCCTTTTTGTTAAATTGAAAGGGCATATATACTCCATAGGGAATGGCACAAAAAAGAAATACAGATAAAACTGTCCTCAAATCAAGTTTTCCTATTTGCGGTATGAAAAATGCCAGTACACTATATACAATAAAGCAAATAATAAAAACCACTAAAAAGAATGCATACTTGGCCTCCACAATTGAACTTCTGGTATATGGAGCTGCACATAACAACGCATCTACCTCGGGATATTTAGCCTCTGCCAATGAGACATATTGATAAAGTATAAGTTCTGTAAAAATGACTGTGGACAGGAAAGAAACAAGTCCCGTAAACATAGGAGCACGCCATAGAATGAATAGAGGAATTGCGGCCGACACAAACAGCATGATCACAACATATCTTTTGGCCAGCAAAAAATCCTTTTTAATGAGATGAAACAGCATTATTATCCTCTCCTCCCCCAATATAGGCCAGCATGATATCTTCAATTGTAGGCCTTTCAACTAAAATGTCCTTCATGTTTTTTTTGACTTCATATATTTTATGGGTAATCCCTGTGAAACCGAAGTCCGTTGCTGTCAACTTTAAAAATAAATTTCTGCTGCTCTCATCAACGTATCTCTTATCCCCTTTTATCAAGCGATAATTATCAAGTAAATAATCCTTTTCCTTCTCAAATAAAATTTCACCCTTATGTATGAGAATAATCATATCAGCTATCTTATCCAAATCGGATATTATATGAGTAGAAAAAAGTACACCTTTTCCTCCCCGCTTCATGTAATCTGCCATTATATCCAAAAACTGGCTCCTAATTAAAGGGTCAAGTCCGCTGGTAGGCTCATCCATAATTAGAAGTTCAGCACCATGAGACAGTGCAAGGGTAAGTGCAAATTTCATACGCATGCCCTTTGAAAGTGTAGAAATTTTTTGACGCGGATCCAGACAAAATCGTTCCATATATGCTCTATAGTCCCTTTCACTCCAGCCTGAATAAGCAGGTGAAATTATACTTTTCATCTCCGCCATAGTCAGTTCATCATAAAAAAAACCCTCATCGAACACTACTCCAATGCGATTTTTCAGTTCATGCTCATTATGTTCAATATCTTTTCCAAAAATTTTTACACTGCCGGAAGTCTTTTTGGACAACCCAAGAATAGTTCGTATAGTGGTTGTCTTACCTGTCCCATTGATTCCTATAAAACCTGCAATACAACCCTCCGGCAAAGTAAAACTAAGATTGGAAAGTGAAAAATTTTTATAGTACTTGTTTAGGCCCTCAACTTCTAAAATATTGTTCACATTCACTCCTCCTCATACAAAATATCCATCATTTCATTTAATTCCTCTTTGCTGATACCCAGCATCTTAGCTGTTTGTATCATATCCTGCATTTTTTGTTCCACAATGCGCCGTTTTGAATCTCTCAGCAATTCCAAATTTTCTGCTGAAACAAAAGTGCCTACCCCCACCTGACTTGTTACAAAACCTTCTTGTTCCAGTTCATCATACACTCTTCTAATAGTCAGCACACTGACTTTCACATCATTGGCAAAACTTCGAATGGATGGAAGCTTATCACCTTCAGCCAGTTCTCCTCTAAAAATTGCATCTTTAATTTGATCTTTTATCTGTTTATACAATGGATTGTCAGATGTATTTGAAATTAATATTTTCATATCATACCTCTTTTTTCAATATCTTTAGTGCCAGTGTATATGTATATAATACACACTATATACTATATACACTATTTTGTCAACAAAGTTCAAATTAATTGTTTAACAATTCACCTTTTTTTCTATTCTATGAGAAAATGCCAATTTAAGTAAAATAGGCGTTATAATTGTAGTTAAAATTACAACAATTAAGGTTGGAAGAAATATTTCCTCCGTAATTATTCCCTCCTGAAGACCTATATTGGCAGTAATTATAGCAACTTCCCCTCTTGAAATCATACCTGTTCCAATTTGAATCGATTCACTCCTGCTCATCTTAAGAAACCTTGCGGCAGCACCACACCCTATCAGCTTTCCAAATACTGCTGTGACAAACATAACTATGGTAATAAAAAGCACTTCCAGATTAATTCCCTTTAGATTTGCTTCAATCCCAACACTGGCAAAAAATATAAGGGATAAAAATCCTGACGAAATTGCCTTTATGTTTCTCTCCAGATATTCCTTATAGACAAATGATGAAAACATGAGGCCGCATATATATGCACCGGTAATAGCCGCTATACCCAAAACCTCGGCAACATATGCCACTAGCAGGGTAGAAGCTATGGAAAAAGTAAGCAGTTCCCTGCCTGGTTTTATATGCTCCTTGAATTTATTTATAAGTTTGGGCAGATATACTACTCCGATTATGGCAAAAACACAAAATAAAGTTATTTTTATAAATACATACGCAATGGATAATGCTTCTGCAGCTCCGGCACTTGCCCCAGCTCCAGGGCTTTGACCTACTGCAAGAACTACAGATATGAGAATAAGCCCCAATATATCATCTATAACCGCTGCACCTAGAATATTTATACCGGTTCTCGTGTTCAGCTTTCCAAGTTCCTTGAGAGTTTCTACTGTAATACTCACACTTGTAGCAGTTAGAATAACCCCTACAAATACATTCTCCAAAAAATTGTCAAAAAATAGATATGCGCTTAAGGTTCCAAGTACAAGTGGAAGTACTATACCTGCTGTGGCAATTATCAATGAAGAAAATCCCGCCTTTTTAAATTCTTCTACGTTGGTTTCAAGACCTGCAAGAAACATAATCATAATTACTCCAATGTTTGACAAAAGCTTAATATTATCATCATACTGTACAACATTCAACATAATTGGACCAAGTACTACACCTGCCATCAATGCTCCTAGAACTTCAGGCATTTTTAGCTTTCTGCTTATAATACCCCCTATCCTTGTAAATATGAGGATCAACACAATATCCAGCAACACATTTTCCAATATAATACATCTCCTTCCAGACAAAAAAATAGAAAGCCCTTAAAAGGACTTTCCACCCCAAAAGTCATATTCTCTTGAAATCAAACAGAAATTTGATTCAACCGAAATGAAATATCTAAATTTATTAATAATACTATTTTAACAATAACATATCTGAAAACATTATTCAATAATTTATATATAATTGAAAAGCAAGAAAAGGACTAATCTGCCCTTTTCAGAATTTAATGAAGCATGCCATATCCATGAAGGACAGCTCCTGGAGGCTTTAAAAACACTGCTTGATACTGACGTGTAGTCAATACAGTGGCGTAACAATCTGAACCTAAGGATTACTTGATATGGTTTTCCTGTGAATTGATTAAAAGAAATTTACAAATTGCCCTGTTGGCTGCCTTAGGATTATCCTGATTTGAGTTATGACCGGCGTTTTTTATCATACACAGCGTACAATTGGGCTCACTTTCAGCCCAGGAAGCTGCAATTCTTTGAATATTTCCAGATCTATCCTCCTCTCCGCAAAGAAGCAGCACGGGTTTGGGAAAACGATATGCTTCATCTTCACGCAGACATGTCGTGAGGGATATCATAACCTCGATGAAATCCCTCTTTTTCATCTGTGAAAAACATTCCCGTACATACGCTTTTACAGCTTCAGTGTTGCCGCAGACATTGGCACTTTGGTCTATTAGCATTTTCCATGGATAACAATAAAGTATAGGTTTTGTCAATTTCAACATAAGTCTTTCTGTTATAGACAGCCTGCCGGTATTTCGAGTACAATCAATGAGCACAAGTTTTGAAATAAGTTCCGGCTTTTGGTACAGTACCTCCTGGGCAAGGTTGCCGCCCATGGATTGACCTACTAGAACCGCATTTTTAATCCCATACATTCCACATAATTTGAAAAAATCCTTTAGCATATCATCAAAGCGGAATTTGTCTCCCGAAGCAAGTTTTGACAGTCCATGACCGCGTGCATCCCACAAAAGTAAATTGTACGAGTAATCGAAAATCGGCAATTGAGGCTCAAACATCCTGTGATCACAGCCTGCACCGTGCAGGAAAATAACATACTTTGAGGTACTGCCCGGCCTGTGCCAATAATGTATATTGCATTTTTCACTTTGAAATATTTTATGCTGTAAATTCACCATCATGCCCCCATGTAATCAATTACAATCTTTTACAGACATCCTCAGCCCATTTTTTAGCTTTTTCTATATTTTTTTCTGTATCATTCTTAAGAGGATTTTTGAATTCAATTTCACCTAAAAATTCATTTCCTTGAAGTTCACTTTTCATATTTTCAAATGTTTTTCCATTACCTCCACCGTTGCAGCTAAACAGAGCTATCTTCTTGTGTTTTAAATTTGTGCTGGCAAAAAAACTTCTCATGGCAGGAGCAAAATTTCCGGCCCATACTGGGGTTCCAATAAATAAGACATCGTAATTCTCGGCTTTTACATCATAAGACAGAAGTTCCGGTTTTTCCTTAGTTATAGATTTCTTGCCTCCTATCAGATATCTCATCTTGCTTTTGGGATTTATATCTTTTTTAGGCTTTATCTGCAATATGTCACTAGACACAACCTTTGAAATAGCTTCGGCTATCAATTTTGTATTCCCCTCAAGAGAATAGTATACAACGAGAATTTTATTTTCCATAATAAAATCTTCTCCTTTTCTATATATCCGAACGCTACCATTGCTAATGCTCCCAGCTTCTCAAAGCGGGAGATAAAAACTGGCAGCCATCGGATAAGTTCTGCTAAGGTTCAGGTGGAGAAAAGTATTTCTTATAAGCAAATTCCATCTGAACCTAAGAATCACTTAATTAAAAATTCTTATATCTATATATTATAATAATTGGCTTAAAAAATCCATTTAAATGTAAAAAAAGGCCTCTATTTGGAGCGGTCAGATAGGGATTTATAATTCCTGAAAAATTCGGCATAGTCGTTGATATTCGGCTATGCCGTTTTTTCGTTTATTTTGGTAAGTCGATAGCGCCAATGCAGTTATAAAAAATTTGAATCCGCTGGGTTCTGCGGCCATCTACCTTTTCAGCCTTGAATACTATAATTTTGTCAATGAATTCTCGAATAATCTCTGCATCCAATTCTGTAATTTCTGTGTACTTTTTAACCAGTGCCAAAAAGCGGTCGGTATTGAGGGACTGTTCATTTGCTGTATCAATGGTATGCTTTAATTTGGTTATCCTTTCTTCCAACGCCTTCTGCTCGGCTTCATATTCAGCCGACATCTTGTAAAAACGCTCTTCGGGAATTTTGCCCATCACATTGTCCTCATATAGCTTTCGAATGATTTTGTCTATGTCAGCAATGCGAGTCTGTACTTGTTTGTACTCCTTTTGACTTTGGCGGAGTTCTTTGGCAAGTTCCTTTTCTGAATTATTCATAACTATACGGATGAATTCCTGTTCATGGTCTTTGGCAAAGGAGGTTACACGCCTTAAGTCTTCTAGCAAAATCTGTTCCACTACAACATTGCGTATCTGATGTGAACTGCACATACCCTTTTTCTTGCGGTAAGTAGCACAAACGAAGTATTCCTTATCGTGTGTCCATCCCTTTCCTCTAACCTGATACAGCTTTGCTCCACAGTCGGCACAAAACATCATGCCAGAGAGCATTCCCATTTCACCTAATCGTGATGGTCTTCGCTTGCCATCTCTGATTTTCTGCACTGTTTCCCAAGTGCCCTCATCAATAATTGCTTCATGGGTATTTTTGAAAACCAGCCAATCTTCTGGATTATTCAATATCTTGACTTTGCTCTTATATGACTTTTTAGAAGTCTTGAAATTTACCGTGTGACCTAGATATTCCATTTTAGCCAGAATATCTGCTACGGTACGAGCCGACCAAGCATATGGGTTTTCAGGTGGTCTTGCTGGAGTGTTAATACCCATTTTGCGAAGATGAACCGTAGGTGTATCAATGCATCGCTTTTCAAGTTGCTTTGCTATCTGCGTGGGGCCAAAGCCAGCCATGCACAGTCGGAAAATATCTCTGACCACTTCGGCGGCTTTCTCATCTATAATCCAGTGCAACTTATCTTCAGGGTCTTTAATATAACCGTAAGGTGGATTGGTGCAGAGTGGCTTACCAGATTGTCCCTTGGATTTGAACACAGCACGGATTTTCTTGCTAGTATCCTTAGCGTACCATTCATTAATAATGTTAAGAAAAGGTGTAAAGTCACTGTCCGTTTGGTTTGCACTATCAATACCGTTGTTAATAGCAATGAATCGTACATCTGCTTCAGGAAACATAATCTCGGTATAATATCCTACTTTAAGGTAATCCCTGCCGAATCGGGACATATCCTTGATGATAATCGTTCCAATTCTACCGGACTCTACATCAGCAATCATGCGGTTAAAGTCTGGTCTATCAAAAGTTGTACCGCTGACCCCATCATCCACATAAAATTCGATGTTGCGAAAACCGTTGTCCTCAGCATACTTTTTTAGAATTGCCTTCTGGTTTACTATACTATTGCTGTCTCCTGCAAGCTCATCATCACGTGAAAGCCTGCAGTAAAGAGCAGTAATTTTTGCTTCTTCAAATGCTAATGTTGATTTACGTATAGTGCTAAATGTTGACTGTCTATTCATTTTTATCCTCCATTTCCGACAGTCTTCAAGCGGTTTAGCACTATGTATATTACCGTACTACCTTGAAGAAGTCGAGTTGATTTCCGTGGGTTTATATGAACTATCAGATAACTTTGAAAGGTTTTTTGCGTTGACTGTAATCAGTCGTTTCAGCTTGGAATATGCACTTTCCTTTGCTGAATCACTTACTCGTGATTCCACCACATAGACCGTACCTCCGATATCGGATTTGGTTGTGCGGCTGTTACTTTGATTTTCCATATCGTGACCTCCTGTCCGATGTTTTGATGGAACTGGCACTGAGCCGAATTGATGACTCAGTGCCTAATCCATTATTTAAGCTTTTATTTGTAATATTTTCAGAGCATCCGGTTGAATCAACTTCCCATCCAATCTCTCGTAAGCAGAAAATCCGATTTGCCCCTGCAATGCATATAACTCACTTAATTTTTTTATCGTTATTGGTTGACGTTCAATCAGCCAGTAGTATGATAAATCTCCAAATACAATGCTTTTTGCTCCTGCTGATACTGTAGGCATATATGGAGAGGTAACTACAGGTTTTCCGAAGATGGTGTTATCCGAAGAATTCCACAGATAACTACCGCTTGTATCTTTAAGGGTTCTAAGAAGCATGGCTGTATTATCATGCATGATAAACACAGCGTTATTTCGGTATTCATCTTTTAATGAAAAATACAGAGAGATGATCTCATCAAAAGAGATGGTACTATTGTCTGCTGTAGTTACATCTGCGTCTGCCGTAAGGATACCTGTTGGCTGAGTTGTGCCATTTCCATTAAGCAATGCATTTTCCTCAGCCTTGCCAAAACGCTTCGCAAAATCACCCATCAGATATTTTTCTAGATTAAAGTTCATATCGGTGACGAATGAGCGGTTTAGCTTGATAAGAGATGCCAGCTTGTATGATTTCACCAGAAACTGTGTAAATGTATCGGCACTTTCGGGGATTGGATCTCCGTCTTCAACCCAATCTGCTGTACCCGTTGAGGATACCGCTTGAATTTTACCTTCTGCAGAAGATAGATTGATAACAGTGGCAAATCTGCGGAATATATTCTCCTTTGCCAAAGCAGTGTTAAAGCCTTCTCTGAACTCATCTGGTGCGACATAAGCTCCTGCATTATCAAAGCCCTCGCTTAGATTTTGATTATTTTCTTCTTTTCCTTTCATAACATTCCAAAACGCTCTATTATAAGTTGTTGATGTTGCCATAATCGTTTACCTCCTAAATTCTATTAAATGTGGGGTATATACCCCGTTTGAAACTGCGTTTTTTTACGCGTTGCCCCACGCCCGTTGTCCAGATGTAAAGGTGTGGAGATTTGACCTCCCCTAGGGGCAGGTATTAACACATGGAGTTGTATCCAGTGTTTTAGTGGTTTTAAGCTTTGTAGCAAGATGTAGCAGGTAAAAACTAAACTCTCTATACGAGAGCGATTTTTTATATAACCTGTTTTTCTTGCTACAAGCTGCTACACTGTGTTTAAATAAGAAGAAATTCTTCTTCAGTCAGCTTATATCCGATAAGCATTGTGGTCATTCCACCACCAGAACGTGGTCGTTTCCGTTCTACACGGGCAATAGCTGTTAATGCTTGTTTAAAGTTTCTTGCATTCTCCGAATAACATCCATTGGCACTACACCACCGCTGATACCGGGCATACACTTCGGATGTCCGCACCTCACTGTTAGGACTTTCCTCCAAGGCATCCTCGAAAAATAATGCTATTTTATCGCTGTCACGTTTATAAGCCTCCGTTGCTGTCTTAACAGAATCAGGTAAAGTCAAGCCTTCCTTCTTTAACAACTGATAGCCTTCAATTAGCCAGTTGAGGATAGCACTCTGATTCTTCGGTTTGGCGAATTCACGTTTTAGGTTTTTATCCTGCTCGCTTTCATCGAAGTGTCGTTCAAAAGGAATAATCACCACTCTGCCACTAGAAAACAGCGTCATATCCGTAATAACGGGCAGATAATTGGTGTTGATATACAGCTTAAACTTTGGCGAAAAGTCAAAAGAATTCTCATGTAGAAACCTTGCGTTAATGGTGTCACCACCCGTCATGCTTTTTACCTGTGCAGCATTTAAGACAAGTCCTCTGCTAGGTTCGGAGATATTCACAAAGCGTACTCCTGCAAGCCGGGCAATATCTTCACTTGGACTTGAACTGTTATTGTTCTTTTTCAGACTGATAGTCTCTGGCCTTGCGGTACAGCCATAACTGCCTAATACCTTAAGAATGCTCTCACATAGCGTACCTTTACCATTTCGAGTTGTAGCACCATAGAGAACAAACAGGCATTCATACCGAGTGTCTCCGCTGATACTGTAGCCAAAGGCCTTTTGGAGGAATTTTGCCTTTTCCTCATCTCCGCTCATAATCTCATGAATAAATCTATCCCATCGCTCACTTTTTGCTTCTGGATCATACTTAACACCAGATATCTTTGTGAGTCTGTCCTCGCTGTTGTGGGGATGAAAATCCATGGATGTTAAAAACAATGTTCCATTGGCACAGTTGAGCATAAGCGGGTCTTGGTCAAATTCAGCCATTGATATGGGATATACGCTCTGTGCATCCTTAAGCACCGTTTCCCTGTATCTTCTTGACTGCCATTTTCGGCAATAGTCAATGTATGCCTTTCTTTGATGTTCATCTTGAATAGTCAAAGCATAGGTTAGTAGTTGGTTAGCCAATGATTTACACATTTCCATTACTTTTAGATTACCGACATCAGGAATCCAAATGCCATTCTCGTAGCAAAACCACATTTTCCTTTCAGGAACATAGCGGGCAAAAGATTTATAATAATCAGCAAACAGCCTGCTTGCCCCAATATCCGTCCAAGGGTAGCGATTGTTACTCTCAGGCTTAAAGTCAGCAAGGGAACATTCTCCAAAATCTTCTGTAGCTGATGAACGCTTACCACCTAGTTTGTATATTTCAGTAGCATTTGCGATAGCTTTTTCTATGGTTATCATTCCATAAGTACTACCGGACTGCGGTCTATTCCATTTATCTCGCATTAGGCCGCTCTGCCGGAAAAGTCTGTCTATCTGTCCAATATCTCTGCCACACCAAAATGCCAGCATACCGCAAAGTGCCAAATCAGCTTCACTGGCAGAAGCATAACCAGATGTATCTCCCTGCCATAATGCTTTGAACCTTTCTCCGTTTGCCGATTTTAAAGCCTTCTCAATAACAGACTTGTCAGACAGATAGGATTGGCTTTCTCTATCCAGAATTTGCTTCACAGGGGTAGGACGTAGCATATACTTGTCTAGTATCATCTGAAGCTCATTCGATTTCTCCGCTATATCACCATCTGCAAATACATTGCCTGTTACGGTAACAAAGCGGTTTGTTGCTCCAGCCACATAGACCTCAACTCCCAGCTTTCTGTTGTTGATATAGTATTTTGTTTTGTCAAAGTTAAAGCCTGTGGCCTTAAAGAAAATATGAAGCCCTTTTCCAGATGGACTGTGTTCCATATAGCAACCCCTAAAAGCCTCTACAACATTTTGGGCAACAGGCTTAAGCTTACCGCTGCTATCAAAGCAATCATCTAAGTCGATAACACATATGTCATTACCCACCAAAAATCCGATACCGTCATATTTACTTATAGCAGCTATCGCCGAACTAAAATCTTTAAATGTATCACGTTTATTTGGTTTTGCCCTTTTTCCTGTTACTGGATTATAGGGAACTTTGGTTTTTCTGCCACTTCGCTCTTCATATTTCCAACAGCAAAACTGTGGCTTATCTTTAAGCACCTGTGGCAAGTTATCATATTTTGTTTTCAGTTACTTCACCTCCTTGCCTGTTATATATGACCCGAAACGCTACTGTTCCAGAGGGTTTGCCTTGTTTGACACAACCTCGTTATCTTTCAAGGAATACGCTCGGAATTATCGTCATGGCATATTCTGCTTGAAATATCTCTTGCATTTCGGGGTATTCAGTTGTCAAGGAGCAGTGAGAGAAAAACTATGCTTTCATTGGGGGATTATTTTTCCTCTCACTTTATAGCCTTGGTAGAACACATTAGTTGAGGATTTTAGAAAAATATTTTCCATCCTCATCCATAAGCGAAGAATTCTATTGATTCGAACCCCTTAAAATAAAAAAACAGCCTGTCTATTTTCTAAGGTACAGACGGCTGTAATGATTGTGTTTTTGCTCAAATTTGAGCGAAAGTGGTATTAAATTTAAGAAGGCTGAATGTTATAACTTTGACTTTGGTTTTACAAATAGACTTACAGACTTTTTTGTCTAAAAGTATTTATTTAAATAATAATCAAAATAAAGGCATACACAACTATCATTATCTTTATTAACATTGTAAAATTACTTCACAAACACAGAATTATCATGTTATTTTTGAAGAAAATGTGCTATAATGGAAAAAACATATATAAAGAGGTGACCAAGATGACCGTTAGCTATAAAAAGCTTTGGAAATTGTTAATAGACCGCGATATGAAGAAGAAAGATTTACAAGCTGCTGCGGGAATAAGTCCATCGTCAATTTCAAAGCTTTCTAAAAACGAATATGTCAGTATGGACGTTCTTGTAAAGGTTTGTACGGCGCTTGGCGTTGATTTTAAAGATATCATGGAATTAGTGCCTAATATGGTTGAAGAAAGGGAGTAGAGTTATGGAAAATAACAGAAAAGAACAGGAACGGGCGGAATTACACCGCACGATATGGAATATGGCAAATGATCTAAGAGGCAGTGTAGATGGATGGGACTTTAAGCAATATGTTCTAGGTATGCTGTTTTACCGCTACATATCTGAAAATATTACTGCCTATATTAACGCCGGAGAATGGGAAGCTGGCAATACGGAATTTGATTATGCTAAGTTATCCGACGAAGAAGCAGAACAGGCACGAGAGGATTTAGTTAAGACAAAAGGCTTCTTTATTTTACCCAGCGAGCTTTTTGAAAATGTCCGAGCTCGTGCAAAGGACGATGAAAACTTAAATGAAACACTGGAACAGATTTTCAGTAATATAGAAGCATCTGCCCAAGGAACAGAGAGTGAAGATAATTTCAAAGGTCTGTTTGACGATATTGATGTTAACAGCAATAAGCTAGGAAACACTGTAGTAAAGCGTAATGAAAAGCTGGTTAAGCTAATGAATTCTGTTGGAGAAATGAAGCTGGGAGACTACAAAGACAATACCATAGATGCATTCGGTGATGCTTATGAATTCTTAATGGGTATGTATGCTTCCAATGCCGGAAAAAGTGGCGGTGAATACTATACGCCACAGGAGGTTTCTGAACTCCTTACCCACTTAACATTAGTAGGAAAAACTGAAGTCAACAAGGTATATGACCCCGCTTGCGGTTCTGGCTCTCTACTGCTAAAGTTTGCAAAAATTTTAGGAAAAGAAAATGTACGTCAAGGTTTCTTCGGTCAAGAAATCAACATTACAACCTACAACCTGTGCAGAATTAATATGTTCCTGCACGATATTGATTATGACAAATTTGATATTGCTCTTGGGGACACACTAACAGATCCGCAACATTGGGATGATGAGCCTTTTGAAGCCATTGTATCAAATCCACCTTACTCTATTAAATGGAAGGGCGATAATGATCCTATTTTGATTAACGATCCCCGTTTTTCTCCAGCGGGAGTATTGGCTCCTAAATCCAAGGCAGACCTTGCTTTTATTATGCATAGTCTTTCTTGGCTTGCAACAAACGGAACAGCGGCTATTGTATGTTTCCCCGGTGTAATGTATCGCGGTGGTGCTGAAAAGAAAATCAGGCAGTACCTGATTGACAATAACTATATCGACTGTATCATTCAGTTACCGGATAACTTGTTCTATGGTACCAGCATTGCTACCTGCATTATGGTTCTAAAGAAATCTAAATCGGAAAATAGTACCTTATTTATCGATGCATCAAAGGAATTTGTCAAGGTTACGAATAACAACAAACTAACACAGGAAAATATTGAGACCATCCTTAATGCATTCAAAGAAAGAAAGGATATAGAACATTTTGCCAGACTTGTGCCAAACAGCGAAATTGCTGAAGAGGATTATAACCTGTCTGTTTCAACATATGTGGAACAAGAGGATACGAGAGAAAAGATTGATATTGTTGCCCTCAATGCTGAGATAGAAAAGATTGTGGCGAGAGAGCAGATTTTGCGGGAAGAAATAGATAAGATTATTGCGGAAATTGAGGTGGGCAAATGAGTAAGTTAGATGAATTGATTGCTGAACTTTGTCCAGATGGAGTAGAATATACAACAATTGAGAATGTTTGTACTAAAATTTCGTCAGGTGGTACGCCAAACACATCTAGAAGTGATTATTATGGCGGAGATATTGCATGGTTACGGACACAAGAGGTCGATTGGGTTGACATTTTAGATACAGGTATAAAAATTACCGAAGAAGGACTTAATAATTCTTCTGCAAAATGGATCCCCAAGAACTGTGTTATCGTAGCAATGTATGGAGCAACAGCTGCAAAAGTTGCAATCAATAAAATACCCTTAACAACAAATCAAGCTTGTTGCAACCTTCAGGTAGATAAAAACAAAGCTTTATATCGATATGTCTATTATTGGCTTGCGAATAATTACAATGAGCTGAAAGCACTTGGGCAAGGTTCACAGTCAAATATTAACGCAAAAATTATTAGAAGTTTCCCTATACCCCTTCCCCCTCTACCTGTTCAGCAGGAAATTGTCCGTATTCTGGACAATTTCACAGAGCTTACAGCAGAGCTTACAGCAGAGCTTACAGCAAGAAGAAAACAGTATGAGTATTATAGGGATTTTCTGCTTACGTTTGGTGATGATGTGCCAAGACTTGCTATAAGTGATCTTTTAATACGTACAAAGGGAACAAATATAACAGCACAAAAAATGAGACAATTACATAAAAAGAATGGTGAAGTACGAATATTTGCTGGTGGTAAAACTTATGCGGATGTTGATTTTAAAGATATCCAAAAAAAAGATATTAATTTAAACCCTTCTATAATTGTTAAGTCACGTGGAATTATTGAATTTGAGTATTATGATAAGCCATTTAGCCATAAAAATGAATTCTGGTCATATTATAGTGAAAATAAAAATGTCAATATTAAATTTGTATACTATTATCTTTCAAAAAATGTGAACTATTTTCAACGTATAGCTAATAATATGCAAATGCCACAAATATCAATTCCTGTAACAGATAAATATAAAGTTCCCCTCCCTCCTATAAAAGAGCAGGAACGCATCGTTAGCATCCTTGATCGCTTTGACGCTCTCTGCAACGACTTAACCAGCGGCATTCCTGCTGAAATCGAAGCACGGCAAAAGCAATATGAATATTACAGGGATAAACTGTTATCTTTCAAGGAGGTGACGGCATGAGTATATACAACATCGTTGCAAGTACTGACGAAGCAACGGTTGTTGCTGAATATGCAGCTGAATATAATGTCCGTCCTGAAAAGTATCAGAGTGAGGCAGAACTTGAGCGGGAGTTTATTAGGCAACTGACTTCCCAAGGATATGAATATATTTCAGTGCACAATGAAGCTTCATTGATAGAAAATCTTCGAAAACAACTTGAACTGCTTAATGATTTTACATTTACTGATAGCGAATGGGAGAGGTTTTTCACAGAATGTATTGCCAATACAAATGAGGGTATTGTTGAAAAAACCAGAAAAATTCAGGATGACCATATCCAGATTCTAAAACGTGAAGATGGAACAACAAAAAACATATACCTTTTGGATAAAAAGAATATCCATAACAATCGCTTGCAGGTTATTAATCAATACGAAGAAGCAAGTGGCAAGCATGAAACCCGATATGATGTAACAATCCTTGTAAATGGACTTCCACTAGTTCATGTGGAGTTAAAGCGTCGTGGTGTTGCTATCCGAGAAGCATTCAATCAGATAAAAAGATACCAGCGTGACAGCTTTTGGGCGGCTTCTGGTTTATTTGAGTATGTGCAAATATTTGTAATCTCAAATGGCACCCATACAAAGTATTATAGCAACACCACAAGAAATGCTCATATCAAGGAACAAAGGAGCAGTGAGCGACGAAGAAGTAAAAAAACAAGCAACAGCTTTGAGTTCACCAGCTTTTGGGCAGATGCAAATAACAGGATTATTCCTGACCTTCTGGACTTTACTAAAACATTTTTTGCCAAGCATACCCTCTTAAACATTCTGACAAAATATTGTATTTTTACATCTGAAGACCTGCTCCTTGTAATGCGTCCTTATCAAATAGCTGCTGCAGAACGTATATTATCACGTATTGTAGTATCAACCAACTACAAGAAGATGGGCACAACTGCAGCTGGAGGATATATTTGGCATACAACAGGCTCTGGTAAGACATTGACCAGTTTTAAGACAGCCCAATTAGCTTCTGTCTTGCCTTACATAGACAAGGTACTGTTTGTTGTTGACCGTAAAGACCTGGATTATCAGACTATGAAGGAATATGACCGTTTTGAAAAGGGAGCTGCTAACGGTAATACGTCCACAAGAGTTCTTCAAAGACAATTGGAGGACAGGGATGAAAAAGGAAATTCTCATGAATACAAAATCATTGTAACCACTATTCAGAAGTTGGATATATTCATCCGTAAAAACAAACAGCATGATATTTATAAGAAACACGTGGTGCTGATTTTTGATGAGTGCCACCGTTCCCAATTTGGTGAAATGCATCAAGCTATCACGAAGAGCTTTAAGAACTATCATATCTTCGGCTTTACGGGAACCCCAATTTTTGCTGCTAATGCTAGTTCAGGCGGTAACCCACTGCTCCGTACAACCGAGCAGGCCTTTGGAGAAAAGCTACATACCTATACCATTGTGGATGCCATCAATGATGGGAATGTTCTGCCTTTTAGAATAGATTTTATCAATACCATTAAGATGCCTGATTACGTTAATGATAAAAAAGTCTATAGCATAGATAGAGAAAAAGCCTTAGCAGATCCACAGCGAATCAGTGAAATTGTTTCTTACGTTCTTGAACACTTTGATCAAAAGACGAAGCGCAATAGTTATTACACATTCTCTGCGAAATGGGAAGAAGCAGAGAAGCACAACCCTAAAAAGATGATAGAAAAGCGTGAAACAAGGCGAGTTGCCGGTTTCAACTCCATATTTGCTGCTGCATCCATCCCAATGGCAATCAGATACTATAATGAGTTTAAGAAGCAGATAGCGGAAAAGAACCGTAACCTTACCATTGCAACTATTTTCAGTTTTAGTGCAAATGAAGAAGAGCCAGATGGACTGTTGCCTGAAGAGGATTTTAATATGGAAAACCTTGACCAAAGCTCCAGAGATTTTCTTGATGCGGCTATCCGAGATTACAATTCCACATTTAGTACAAATTACGATACTTCCTCGGACAAGTTCCAGAATTATTATAAAGACCTCTCTCTTCGTGTAAAGAATCGGGAGATTGATATATTGATTGTTGTCAATATGTTTCTGACAGGCTTTGATGCAACAACCCTGAATACACTATGGGTAGACAAAAATCTGCGGCAGCATGGACTGATTCAGGCGTTTTCAAGGACTAACCGCATCTTAAACAGCGTTAAGACCTATGGTAATATCGTTTGTTTCCGAGATTTGAAAGAAGAAACAGACAAAGCTATTGCACTATTCGGCAATAAGGATGCTGGCGGTATTGTACTGTTAAAAACATTCGATGAATATTATAAGGGATATGATGAAAAAGGTGAACACAAGCCGGGCTATGCTGAACTGATTGCAACCCTTACAACACAGTATCCCCTTGGACAACCTATTCTCGGAGAAGAAGCGGAAAAAGACTTTATCAGGTTATATGGAGCAATACTCAGGCTCAGAAATATTCTTACTTCTTTCGATGACTTTGAAGGAAATGAGATTTTATCTGAAAGGGATTTTCAGGACTATCAGAGCATTTATATTGACCTGTATCAGGAATATAGAAAAGGTGCTGATGGTGACAAAGAAACTATCAATGATGACATAGTTTTCGAGATTGAACTGGTCAAACAGATAGAGGTAAATATTGACTACATCCTTATGCTTGTAGCCAAATATCAACAATCCAGCTGCAAGGATAAAACCATTCTTACGACCATTGATAAGGCTATCAATTCGAGTATTGAACTTCGAAGTAAGAAAGAACTTATCGAGCGTTTTATTGAGCAAGTCAATGTATCGACCAAAGTAGATGAAGATTGGCGTAAATTCCTCCATGAGCGTAAGGAAGCGGATATTTCAGCAATTATAGAAGAAGAAAAATTAAAGCCCGAAGAAACCCGCCGTTTCATCGACAATGCTTTCCGAGATGGAATGCTTAAGACGACCGGTACAGCCATTGATAAAATCATGCCACCTGTATCCCGCTTTGGCGGAGGCAGAGCCGCGAAAAAGCAAGGAATTATCGAAAAACTAATGATATTCTTTGAGAAGTATTTAGGGTTGGTGTAGTCTATACCGTATGATAAAGGAGCATTTTGTATGGGAAAGATTATTGAACATGATTTACTTCCGAAACAAAAACCAAGAAAAAGCAACTTAAAAGTAAAAGTTGATTTATACAATTATGCAACTGAGCTATATAATGAATTATCAAAAATTGGTATTATTCAGCGACTAAAAAATACCCCTCAGCTTGGTGTTATTAGAGTTCCCAAAAATCTAAGGAAATCTCGATTTGACTATACTGTATTACAATTATATTTTCATCAGCTAATAAAGAAAAATTTACAGACCAAGCTCGAGCTAACATATAATAACCCTGTAAAGGGTAAGGAATTTGGGGATAATATGCAATATATATCAGAAAAAGAAACTCCAACTGTGGGGGATATGTTGCAAATCCTTACAATTGCTTATAATCTAGGACATTTTTATAATACCTTTACTGCTTCGCGAGCAGTTGTAATGCTTGCAGAAGAAAATGTGGATTTTAGAAATAAACTATTGAATAGTTCTAATAGCCATCGATTTAGAGTAGCTGCAGAGTCTTTATTGAGTGAGCAAAATTATCATAGGCTACATTTATTGAATTCATTACTTGTCCTTGAACGTTGTGATCAGAGCAAACAATCTGTCATATTGGCACAGGAACTTATATATGCATATCTTAATGAAAACTCAATTAGTGATAGTAGTAAACTGCATTTCATATTTAAAGTTTTTCGCTCTGTTCGCAATGTTTCCTATATCGCTTATGACTTACAAATTGCAAATATGCCCATTACAATTGACTTGTGCAATAAAGAATCGGTTCTTATCCTATTTCATGAGCTATTATCAATTTATAATGATCAATTACCTGCAAATCGATTAATTACTTCTATTGGGAAAATGCTTGATGATACAGTTTATAATGAGAATTCAAACGCTATTTGCTACTATAGAATATCACGAAAAATCGTCAATACTTTATCTAAAGAAGACAGTATTAACTATAAAGAATACTATTCTGATTTTTGGTTATGTTCAAAAAGCATTTTTAATAAACAACATCGCCAAACACGTGATTATTCATCAGATGCTATTCTGAAATTAACATTTACTGCTGAGGACAAAAAATTATCACAAGAATTGTTGTTGGAATTGGAACGTATAAATAACTCAAGAGTAGGGTACTACGATCGAAATTCTGGAGAACGAACAATACTTGTTTCAATAAAAAAGAATTGCCAGAATAAAGCTCTTACATCGTTTCGAGTATTAAAATCTACAATTAAATATTTGCGCCGAGTTGCACACCCATCAAATGCAGACATACGATATTTACTCGCCAGTAAATTTTTTCTCTATTATTTATTTGGCGAAAATCCAATCGTAATTAAAGCAACAGTTGACCCTGAAATTTGTGTGTTATGCACACGAGGTAAGAAGCAACGTACTGCTGAAATTAAATCCCTTTTAGCAAAAGGGAATGGAAATACCGATGAACGTCATGAAGTGGAATTTATGCTTGACTGTCTAATACAAGATGATATTAATGATACAAGTATTACAATACCTTCAAGCATATTAATTTATCAAAAAGATTTGCCTGGAAAGAAATTAAGTGAATTTGATGGGATGGTTATTCATCCAATGAGAAAGTCAGAACAAATTATTTTACTAGAAGCAAAAAACACTGATAGCAATCCTTCGTATGCTAAAAAATGCTTATCAGATAAACTTGATAAACTGAATTTTGACTACAACAAAGATGCCATTAAAATTTATAACTATGATGCCTTGCTCAAGGTATCCATTTAGAGATGATAATTGATCAAAAAGACCAGCCGATTCAAGCATTCATGCCTGATTGTGACTGGTCTTTTTTGCCCCGCTTGAAGCTGTTCAGTTAAGTTTTTCTTCAATCCCTAAGTGAACGCTTCTTTCAAGGCCCCTTTTTAATATTAACTATGACATTATTTTTTCAAAAGCACTTCGTCTACTATTCCGTAATCCACAGCCTCTTTTGCAGACATAAAATAATCCCTTTCCATATCTTTTTCTACTTTTTCAATAGGTTTTCCTGTTCTTTCACTGTATATTCTGTTTATTTTTTTCTTGGTTTCAAGCAGCCATCTGGTGTGAATTTCTATATCCGTGGCCTGCCCCTGCATTCCTCCATATATTGATGGCTGATGAATCAATATTTCACTGTTGGAAAGTGCATATCTTTTCCCTCCTGCACCTGCTGCCAGTAAAAAAGATGCCATGCTGGCGGCCATACCAATACATATAGTTGACACATCCGGCTTTATATACTGCATTGTATCATATACAGCCATACCTGCAGTAATAGATCCTCCTGGACTGTTTATATAAAAATTGATATCCTCATCGGGATTCTCGGATTCAAGATACAAAAGCTGTGCCACAATGACACTTGCCGTTGCATCCGTTATCTCATCATTCAACATTACTATCCTGTCCTTCAAAAGTCTGGAATATATATCATAGGAACGTTCTCCAGAATTCGTACGTTCAACAACAACCGGCACATAACTCATCAAACCACTCCTTTACTGTGTTTATGCTGCCATAAAAGCAATACCATTGTTTGAATTTTTCCTGAATTTTCTGGGAGGTGTTCCATAAAGCTTTTTAAATGCTCTCGTAAAAGATTCCTGTGAACTAAATTGATATTTCAATGCTATATCCACAATTTTGCTATCTGTATTTACAAGCTCCTTCGCAGCTTCTTCAAGTCTCCTTCTTCTTATATATTGAGCTACAGATTCCCCTGTAGCAACATGGAAGACTCTATGAAAATGAAACTTCGACAGAAACACCTTCCCCGCAATATCTTCAAGCCTCATTTTTTTATCCAAATTATCATTTATATATTCAATGGATTTTCTAATACAGGCATTATAATTCATTCAGGTTCAGCTCCCTCCTCTGAGTTTTTCTATATTATATACCAGTCACCAATGTAAATCCTGTCTTTTCTTGCTGCTCTGTTATAAAAACATTACAACTTCTCCATATTTTATATTTTTAATTTCTTTTTAACAATGAGATAAATTATTGATATTATTATCATGCTTGGTACGGTGGCTCCAAATACAAAATTTATTTTAATGAATAAATAATACATGAACATACCAAAGATGCACAATATAAAAGCCAAAATATTTGGATGTGTATTTTTTTGTGCTTCAATATTTTGCTTCATCATATAATAGTCCGTCAATAATATGGCAAAGGACGGGGCAAATACGATACCTATGCTGTAAAGGAAATTCTCATAGTTACTTACATTGAAAATCAAGGAAATAACAGTTCCTATTATAGTTATAGTTACAGCTATTGTCTTTTCATTTAGTATTTTTTTATTGTGGATCTTCATCATATTCATTATTGTAACGCCTGCAGAATATGCATACATGAATGCAGTGGTAATAGTAGATAACATAATGGCTCCAAATGTTAAAAATGCCATGTTTCTTGAGAGCAGCGCCCCCATTATGTCCAAATTTCCAAAAATACAGCCTATACCCAGTCCTACGATCATCATAAGCAAACTTCCTGATATATATCCTATAAAACTTCCTATTGCTCCCTGTTTAACGTTTATAGAAAATTTTGTATAATCAGAAACCTTTGACATCCATGACAGAGGCATTACAACAACCAGTTCAAATGCCCTTCCAAATGATATTTCACCATGTTCAGCACCAGGTAGAATTTTGTTCCATTTAAACATAATATATGCCAAAAAAAAAGTTAATATAAATAATAATATAACAGTTACATTGTTTACGTTCTTGTAATTTGTTATTCCACAAATTATCCATATTACAATCAATATACTTGTTATAATGGTCCACAATACTATATTGTCAACGGACCATAACATGGTACTTATTTGATTTATATATTTGGCAGTATATTTTATCATGATGGTCAGCCATCCTGCAAGTTGTAATATATTTATGACGGAAAATATATAAGTTCCATATGTTCCAAATGATATTTTCGTAGAGGCTATCCCTGATATTCTCTCCCTGGTTCCTATTATTCCTGCAAGTACAAATATTATAGCACCTGTAATGGTTCCCAGTATAATAGCAGTTAATCCCTTTTGAAAACCTGAAGAGGATATGATCTGTCCTGTTAGTATCTCAGTTATGGATATTGAAGCTCCGCACCACAACAACGAAAAATCCCAAAATCGCAATTTATTATTATTCATATTCCATACAGCTCACATTAATAAAAATTTAATCTGTGAAACTTCCAGCCTATAATTAATTATTACTTTTGGGAAGTTTACACAGATTATTTTATACTATTTTTTATATGGCAGCTTTCTCCAGTTCACTTTGATTCATCTTGTTTATATCTTTTCGTTTAAAATGCTTATTCATAAGGACTATTATTGCAGGGCATAGAAATGCACTTATGATACAAGATGCCGCTATCTGAGCTGTAGCTGCTCCTAACATTGGTGATATAGTCTTGTCCACTGCAGCTATAGCTGCTGGAGTTCCAACTGAATTTCCTCCTGTAGAACCATTTGCAAAAGCTACAATAGGCCTCTTTTCACCAAATGCTCTGAGGGCAAAATAACCTCCAAAACCTGTTAATACAGCAGTTGCTACCCCCAACAGTATTCCAGGCAATCCTGCTTTTACCACACTTGATAAATTCATACTTGCTCCAATTGGAAAAGCAAAAAAAGGTATTAGTAATTTTTCACCGGGAAGCAGGAATTCACGAATTTCTTTATCCAGGCTTCCAAGAAGCATACCAAGGCATATGGGCAGTAAAATAGCAATAAAAGCCTTAACTGGAACCGCAACTAAACCTGAAGCGCCTAAAGCCAGCATGGTAAAAAATGGTCCATTATTCAATGAGAGTAGTGCTATGGCACCTACATCGGTTTTATCACCATACTGTTCTGTCAATGCCACAAAAAGCCCGCCGTTGGTATTGGTCATGGCTGCTATGATTGCCAGAGGTGTTAATCCCAAAATCCCGGCTGTTCCAAATATCTTTCCTACACCTAATCCGATAATTGCGCCAATTCCACATTTGGCTACTAAAAGAATCACACCTTTTTTAAAGGATTTTGGTGCTACTTTCAAGCTCATCTGAGCTCCCATACAGAATAGAAAAACCGCCAGAATTGGCAAGGAGCCCTGTTTAAACATTGCTGTAGTAAAACCACCGATCATCAGCACTTGCGGAAAAAATGTATTGACAATAGCTCCTAGTAATAAAGGTATTATCATTATTCCTCCAGGTACTTTGTCAATTGTTTTTTTGATCTGCATACAATCACTTCCTATGTTTGATTATTGGGTTGATTTTATATTGATACTTTAAAAATTGGAAATATAAAGATTAAAAATTTAATTTTTAATCTTTATATGCCTGCTTTAAAATGTGGATATAAGTTTTAATATGCCAAATTCTCTGTGCTTAAGTGATTCTGCCTTGGTTTGTTTACCATTTATCACCTCAAGTATTTCAGAGAAAATACTTTCTCCAATCTGTTGAACAGTTTTTGACCCTTCAATTATGGTTCCAGCATTTATATCTATATTATCCTGCATATTTTTAAATGTTTTTGGATTTCCAGTTACCTTTATTACCGGAGCAATGGGATTTCCAGTTGGAGTCCCTCTGCCTGTAGTGAATACGACTAACTGGGCTCCGCCAGCTACCATACCTGTCATGGATTCAATATCCTGCCCTGGTGTATTCATCACATATAATCCTTTACTTTTGGGTGCTTCTGCATAATCCAATACTCCATTTATTGGTGCAGTTCCACCTTTATATATACATCCCAGGGATTTTTCTTCTATTGTTGTTAAACCACCCTGAATATTGCCTGGAGTAGGTTGTCCACCTCTCATATCAACACCCATGGTATTTGCTTTCTTCTCACAGTTAGATACAATTTCCAGTATTTTATCGCCTATTTTCCTGGTTACTGCTCTTCTGGCCAGTATATGCTCAGCACCTATGAATTCAGTGGTTTCTGAAAATATTGATGTTCCATTTAATGAAACAAGCTTATCCGATGCATATCCAACTGCAGGATTTGCAGCAAGTCCCGATGTGGTATCAGAGCCACCACATTCAATGGCCAATGTCAGTTCCGATATGTCTATTTTCTCTTTTTGCATCTTGCCGGCCTCTCTAGCCATGGAAGCTGCAATTCTTGTACCTTCTGTTACTGTGTTTATAGTTCCACCACATTCCTGTATTATTACATATTCAACTCTTTTGCCTGTAGATGCGATATCTTTTGCAACCTCTTTTGTTGGAACTCCTTCACATCCCAATCCAACTACCAGCACTGATGCCACATTAGGATTTTTCCCCAATGCTTTCAGGGTGGCTATCGTAAGATCCATATCAGCACCAACCTGACAACAGCCATGTTGATTTGGTATTGCTATGGCACCATTTACATGACTTGCAATTCCTGCTGCAACCTCGCTGGCACAAACTGATGAAGGAATTATCAGTATGTGATTTCTTATACCTACTTGTCCATTTTCTCTTCTATATCCATAAAGCTTCATTATTTAGACACCTCCAAATCCCCACGTCCTCTTTCACTTACAACATTATGAACATGAACGTAATCGCCAATCTTTATATCCTGGGTGGCCATTCCTATGGATTCCCTGTATTTTATTACTTCGCTCCCCTTGGGTATATCCCTTATGGCAAACTTATGTCCAAAGGGAATGTCATGGTTAAGTACTATTCGGATCTCTTTGCCAAATAAATCCACTAGTATACTCTCACCTTTTTCCAAGTTCTTTACTGCAGTGGCCACATTGTCTTTTTTATTTGCTACAACCGCAAATTTCAGCATAAATACTCCTCCTTAATGGTATAATGTTTACATATATAATTATAGCAATTATTGTGCCAATTATTTTTTCGAGGATACAGACAACAAAAAAGATTTTGTGTTTCAATATGTAACAAAATTGCATTTAAAAAATGAACAATGATGCATTATGCATCATTGTTCATTTTCCTCCATAAGGTCGTTCTGCTGATTTTCAATACTTTTGAAGCTTTACTTACATTTCCACTGCAGGCATCCATAACTTTTTTTATATATTCATCTTCAACTTGTTTTAGGCTTTTGGCCTCCATTTTTTCTGTATTGCTATCTTTTTTATTCCCTATAACATTATGATCAGCATATTCAATTTCTTCTAGCAATCGTACATCTTCTAACTTTAATACATTTCCCTGACATAGTACTACTGCCCTTTCTATCATTCCCTGAAGTTCCCTGATGTTTCCCTTATAATAATGATTTTCCAAATAATCTTTGGCTTCCACGGATATACGTTGAATTTTCTTGTTGTATCTCATGGCGTATTTATCTATAAAAAACCTCGAGAGCTGAATTATATCTTCATTTCTGTCATTTAACGAAGGTACTAAAAGGGTAAGTATATTAATTCTATAATATAAATCCTCCCGGAATTTCCCTTCATTTACCATTTTATTTAAATCCTTATTGGTAGCAGCTATGATTCTAACGTCTATAGGTATTAATTTATCGTCTCCTATTCTCATAACCTGTTTTTCCTGTATAACTCTCAACAACCTGGTTTGAACCCCTATAGGCATTTCGCCTATTTCATCCAGAAATATAGTTCCTCTATGGGCGAGCTCAAATACGCCTGCCTTTCCACCCTTTACTGCACTCGTAAACGCTCCTTCAGCATATCCAAAAAGTTCACTTTCTACAAGATCCTTTGGTATGGCAGCACAATTTATAGCTACAAATGGTGCACTGCTTCTATCACTGCTGTTATGTATACTTTGAGCAAACAGCTCTTTTCCAGTACCAGATTTGCCTAAAATCAAGATAGGAGAACTATATTTGCTGTAAATTTTAGCCTTTTTAATACAATCTCTCATCTTGTCACTTTTATATATTATGTCCTTAAAATTGTACTTGGCAGTAAATCCCTTCTTTTGAAGCTTGACTCTTATATCCTGTTCCAGTTCTTGAAGCTTAGTGATATCCTGAAATGTCGCAACAACTCCATGTATCTTGTTGTCAACAATAACCGGCACTCTATTGGTTGCAATTTTGGCTCCCTTTACGCTTTGAATTTGCCCCAATTGAGCATTCCCCGACTTTAATACTTCATTTAATTTTGTATTGTCAATTACATCATTGACCTTTTTCCCCAGTACCTCTTCCTTTGAGATTGAGAATATATTCTCTGCCATGGAATTAAATATGGTAATTCTCCTTTCGTCATCTATCGACATTATTCCATCATGTACAAAGTCCATTATGGTTTTAAACCTTTCAGTTTTTTCTTTTTCAACACACATCCCCTTTAGTATCCTTCTGGATTCACGTATTGCATCTATAACAGATTCTTTTCCTGATTCTATGATATAGCCCTTGCAATTTAATTTACTTGCTACTGATATACAGACAGTATCCCCCACAAATACTCTTATTCCACTGTCAAAATATGGTTTCAGAATTTTTTCAGCATTTTTCTGATTTTTAATTTCAACATTGACTATATCAAGATTTAAAAGTTCTTTTATTATTTCACATCCGTGTATTATATTTTTATAACCTGTCACACAAATTTTGCCTTTATAATTCAATAGATTCTTGAACCCTCTCAGTATGTCAAAAGAACTCATTCTCAATTCAACTACTGGAATGTCCACTATGTTTTTTATCATTGTATATGTTCCGCCTCTGGAGACTATTACACTCGCACCATTTTTTACTACTTCTTTTGCTGCTGTCACTCCCTCGGCCAAATTTCCCACTACTACTTCAACATTGTCATATCCATTTGTTTTTATAATTTGTTTTGCCAAATCTGCCAGATTTTTAAATGGAGCTATAAATACTATATCCTTCATTGCTATCACCTTATATTCAAATCAATTTTTTATGTAATCAAATACCAAGAAAACGCCGCCTATAAGCATTACAATATTTTTGAACTCTATCTAAAAATCACTCGAAAAATTTTATACCGTTGATTGATATCCCAAGTATCAATTCGGCCATTTCATTAATAGACTTTTTCATGCCTTCTCTTAGCCATTTTTGAATGGTGCAGATACTACCACTTGCTAAAAAATAAAATATATATTCTGATTCTTCCTTTTTTAAAAGATTATTTCCTTTTATTGGTATGAAATGCTGTTTGCCGATAATTTTTATGATTTCCTGTTGAAAGTGTGTATCACCATTTGAATTAAGCAGGAGATCAAAAAGTTGTGAATTTTCCTTTACATATTCTAAAATTCTTTCAATACCAGCAACAGGAACATCATTTTTGCTTTTAAAGTCATAACTGCTCAGGTATTGATTGATGTCATTGATCGTTTCATTTTCTATTTGTTTTAGCAAGTCATATTGATTTTTATAATGGGCGTAAAATGTGGCACGATTAATATCGGCATCTTCACAAATTTCTTTTATAGAAATTTTAGATATGGGTTTTTGTTTTAATAATTTGACAAAGCTTTGCCTTATAACCATCTTTGTGTATTTAACACGCCTATCGGTTTTCTTTTCCTTCATAGTAATTTCTCCCAAGCAAAAAAATTTTGTGATTTATTAAACGTTTTATGAAAATCTGTTTTTTAACTATCACTTTTTAACAATATGATTGTTGTATTTATCTCATAGTGTTAGTATACTGTATTAAAGAAAAATAATCAACATATTGTTTAACAAAAGTTGGAGGGATATTGAATGTCGTTTATAGATTTTGAAAATGTCAAAAAAGAATACACCGCTGGAGATGTAACAATTACTGCAGTAAAAAACTGTTCTTTTTCAGTAGAAAAGGGTCAGCTGATTGTAATACTCGGTCCATCCGGTGCAGGGAAAACAACTGTATTAAATCTGCTGGGCGGAATGGACATCCCCAGCGGCGGCAGTATATTGGTTGATGGAAATGCAATTCATACCTATAGCAAAAAGGAACTTGTAAACTACAGACGCAATGATATTGGGTTCGTATTTCAGTTTTACAACCTTGTGGGAAATCTCACTGCACTTGAAAATGTAGAGCTTGCCTGTCAGATATGTTCAGATTATATTGAACCAAAAACCGTGCTGGAACAAGTCGGTCTATCTAAAAGAATGAACAATTTTCCCGCACAGCTGTCCGGAGGTGAGCAGCAGCGTGTTGCCATAGCCAGGGCTATAGCAAAAAATCCAAAATTGCTGTTATGTGATGAGCCTACCGGTGCCCTTGACAGCGTAACAGGCCAGCGAGTTATTGAACTTCTGCAAAATACATGCAGAAAAATGAATACCACAACTATTATAATTACACACAATGCTGCTATAGCAGACATTGCAGATAAAGTGATCAAGATCAAAAATGGAACTGTGGAGGACATCTCTACAAACAAAAATCCCAAAAAAGTTAAAGAAATTGTGTGGTGATAAAATTGCTGTTTAAAAATACTCTTATTAAGATAAAGAAGTCATTGGGAAGATATATATCTCTGTTTACAATAGTCATGGTAGGCTTTGGATTTTTCTTGGGATTAAAGGAAACTTCGCCGGATATTGTCAATTCTGTGGACAAATATTACAAGACTCATAACCTAATGGACTTCAAAGTAGTAAGTACAATGGGATTGACGGATGAGGACGTAAAAGCAATTAAATCATTGAAGGGTGTACAAAACGCTGTCCCGAGCTATTTTCTGGATGTTCTTGAAGGAGACAAGGCAATAAGAGTTCATGAACTCGAGAATTCGGTGAACACTGTGGAACTGGTTAGTGGACGAATGCCTGCAGCAGACAGAGAATGTATTGCAGACAGTAAAAAATATAAAATCGGCGATAAAATTACAATTGACAGTGATGTAGGTACCAAGCTAAAAAATACGGCATTTACTGTTGTAGGTACTATAAAATCTCCATTATACATGGATACTGATTATGGTAATACTACAATAGGTGACGGAAAATTGTCGTCTTTTATTTTTGTCAATAAAGATAATTTCAATATGGATGCCTGTACGGAAATTTATATTACTGCAGCCCATACCAAGAATGTCATATCGTATTCACAAAAATACGATGATATATCAGAGCAGGTCAATAATGAACTGGTAAAGTTGAAACCCGAAAGGGAAAATGCAAGATATCGTGAGATTTACAGCAGTGCAATGGACAAAATAAACGATAATCAGGTCAAGCTGAATACTGAAAAGGCAGATGGTGAAAAAAAGCTGGCTGATGCAAAAAAACAATTGGATACAAATAAAACAAAAATTGAAAATGCAAAAAAAGAGATTGCTGCAAAGGAGGCTGACCTGGAGAAAAAAGCTGCAGATCAAAAATCCCAGTTTCAAAGCACAAAATATAAAATTGTCAGCAGCAGGAATCAAATTGATGCTGCATTAAGCAGCAAAGGTATTTCAGAAAAAGAGCTGGGTGTCAAAATTAATGAACTAAATTCTGCCATCCAATCCATTAAGGAACAGCAGAGCAAACTGCCTGCGGACAGCCAGGAATACAAACAGCTCAGCACGCAGCTCAATCAGTATTGGGATTCCTATAATGAACTGATTCAACTACAGACATCCATAAATACACTAGATGATCAAGAAAGCAAGCTGAATCAAGGAATTGCTGTGTTTGACAGCCAAATAGGCAGTGCAAGAAAAGAAATTGCAAAAGGCAAAACACAGCTTGTGGAAAATGAAAGAAAGCTAAATTACGGCTATAGTGAGTACAATAAAAACTTATCTTACTTTAATGTTAAAATAGCTGATGCCCAGTCAAAGATTGATGATGCCAAAAAAGATATTTCTACAACGGAAAAGGCAAAATGGTATATCTATGACAGAAATGACATCGTGGCAGGCTACAGTGATCTGAAAGGTGTCACAGGCACCATTACTTCTGTGGCAGCTGTTTTCCCCCTTTTTGTCATATTGATCGTCATGCTGATGGCATCCAATACAATGGCCAGAATGATCATGGAGGAGCGTGGCGAACTTGGAACACTGGCTTCGCTTGGTTTTAAAAATTCAAATATTGTTTCAACATATCTGCTTTATGTGCTGTCCTCCACTGTGCTGGGAACCATAGCAGGATTCCTTATATTTGGAAGTATTATTCCAAATATCATATATTCAACTTTTAATAAATTCATTTTACCGCCGCTTGTCATTCAGCATAACATGGCAACCCTGCTGCTGGCATTGGCAGTTGTTATATCCCTTATGACAGCTGTAACGGTATTTTTCTGCAGCAAAACGTTAAAACAGCAGCCTGCCATTTTAATACGTCCCGTTCCACCGCAAAATGGGCAGAGAATCCTGCTTGAAAAAATAGGATTCATATGGAATCACTTTTCCTTTAACAGCAAAACTACAATGCGTAATATATTCCGCTATAAACAGAGAGTTCTTATGATCATTGTTGGTGTTGCTGCATGTACATCCCTGCTGGTAACGGGATTTGGAATAAAGGACAGTATCAATGGTGTTGCAGAAAAGCAATACGGCGAGATTTTTAAATACAATACTCTGATTACGCTGAAAAATGATACTGCAAATATGGGTGAAGACTTGAAAGAACTGCTGGCAAAAGAGAAAGTTGAAAATCCTCTTTTAATCAGGCAGGCAGCCTTTAAAGCTGAATCAAGTGATCAATCTCTCGATACCTATTTAGTAGTACCTGCGGATGAAAACTTATTTAAGAACTATTATAATTTAAGAAGCCAATCAACGGAGAATAGTATTAAAATGGACAATAGCGGTGTCGTGATTACTCAGAAACTTGCCGAAGTTTTAAAAATAAGCAGGGGAGATACAATCAAAGTAAAAGATGCAGATAATAACCTGTATTCTCTGAAAGTATCCGATGTTGCAGAAAACTATATGCAGAATTACATTTACATCAGTAAAAACTTGTATGATAAAGTATTGGGAAAAAACATTTCCTATAATATGATAATAACCAATTACAGCCAGAATGCAAATGCATTGTCTAAGCATTTGCTGGAAGACAATTCTATTGTAAATGTAACTTTCAAGGATGACATATTGCGGAAGGCTGCCAGTGGGAATAAAAGCCTTAATAATGTGGTGGCCCTGCTGGTTGTAGTTGCATCAATGCTGGTAATTATTGTGCTCTATAATTTGACATCAATTAATATGAGTGAAAGAAAACGTGAAATTGCTACATTGAAGGTCCTTGGATTTAACGATGGGGAAACCAATCAATACATTTATCGTGAGACATTTTTATTGACACTGATTAGTGTCGGTGTGGGTCTGCTGCTGGGAATTCCCTTTCACCGATTTGTAATCGGCGCTATAGAAAGTAATGCAGATGTATACTTTAAAAATATACATGCCGTCAGTTTTATATGGTCATCTCTTATTATCATGGTGGTTTCCAGCGCCATGCAGTTAATTACGTATTTTAAAATGAAGAAAATAAATATGATTGAATCCTTGAAATCCGTTGAATAATACTGATTTCCAATTAATTGCTGTGTAATGGACAGATACAGAGGGCATATATGTAAAAAGACCATATGATGGAATTAATATCCATCACGTGGTCTTTTTTCTAAACTTCTTCTTAAAATCATTCAAGAATGTATAAACAACTGGTACAAATAACAGTGTCAGCAACGTAGATGTAATTAACCCTCCAATAATTGCAAAAGCCATGGGTGCACGGAGTTCCGATCCCGAGCCATTGGCCAGTGCTGTAGGGAGCATACCAAAGATCATTGCCAAGGTGGTCATGATGATTGGCCTCAGACGCGTACGCCCTGCTTCAATTAAAGCTTCCTTCAAATCCATTCCCCTGCTGTAATTTTGTTTTGTAAAATCAATAAGCAAAATTGCATTTTTAGTAACCAAACCCATCAACATTATAACACCTATCATGGACATCATGTCCAACTCTTTATTGCCAATAAGCAGTCCTAAAATAGCACCTATAATGGCAAGCGGCAGTGAAAGTAAAATGGCAAGCGGATCTATAAAACTTTCAAACTGAGCTGCAATTACAAGAAATACAAATAAGACTCCCATGGCAAGTGCCGTAACCAATCCTGTCATTCCCTCTGTCATCTGTTCCTGAGTTCCACCGGTAGACAATTCTATTCCGGCTGGAACAGGAGCTTCACTTCCTAATTTGCTGGTAAATGCCTTGTTAAACTCGCCCTCTGACACTCCCACATAATTTGCCGTCAATTGAATTTCCCTTTCTTTATCGTATCTGTTAATGGTAGACGAAGAAGTAGTAAAAACTTTTTTAGTTACCTGATCAATTGGAATCATATCCTTGTCCTTATTTGCACTGGGCACATAAATTTCGTTTAAACTGTCAAGATTATTCCTATCGGCATCCTGAAGCTCTGCACGAACATCATATCTGTCCTTTTCCGTTTCATACTGGCCCACTACAGTTCCATTGAATAAAGTACTTAATGTGCTGGAAATTGTAGTTGGGCTTACTCCCAGATCAGCAGCCTTATCACGATCCACATCAAAGTTCACTTCTGGTTTCCCAGCCTTATAGCTAAGACTTACATCCACAGCTCCAGGAGTATTTTTCATTGCTTTTTCAGCCTTCAGGGCATATTTCTGAAGTTTTGCAAAATCATCGCCCTTGATGTGATATTGAACTAACTTACCTGGAATAAGGCCTTCGCCTGCAACAACCGATAGATCGATTCCAGGAATATTTTTCAAATCCTTCCTCATTTCTGCTCCGATTTCATCAATGCCCTCTTTCCTCTTCTGTTTATCAGAAAGCTTTACAAGCAGAACAACTTTATCCGCTTTAACTGTAGAATATATGTATTTTACATTTCTATTCTTTTTAATAATACTTTCCATACTATTATTAATTTTTGAAGCATTATTCAATGTGGAACCTGAATCCAGATTTGCTTCTATATTAAGTTCTCCAGTGTCACCTGTCGCAATAAAACCTGTATTCAGCTTTGTAGCCAGCAGCAAACTCCCTATTAACAATATCAACGGTATTATTATAACTAAAATTCTATGGTTCAATGCTACCTTTAAACCCCTGGCATAAAAATCGGCCAGTTTGTCAAATGCTTTATTGAAATATTCCAGAAACTTTCCTAATACAGGTATTCTCTTTTCTTCACTTTTCAGATATTTGGAAGACAGTAGTGGTACTGCAGTAAAGGCTACAAATAATGACACCAGTACGCTGGCAGCAACAGTCAAGCCAAACTGTACCAAAAACTTTCCCACCAGGCCGTTGATCATAGCAATAGGAACAAATACTGCTACCAATGCAAAAGTGGTGGCCATAACTGCAAGTCCTATTTCAGAAGTAGCATCTTTTGCCGCCTGAATTGCACTTTTGCCCATACGCAGATGACGTACAATATTTTCAATGACAACTATGGCATCATCTATAAGTAGTCCCACAGCAATTGACAAGGCCATTAAAGATACTATATTAAGCGAAAAATTCATAACCTTCATCACCGCAAAAGTGGAAATTATAGATACTGGAATGGCAATTCCAGCAATTGCAGTACTGACAAAATTTTTGAGAAACACAAAAACCACAACTACCGCCAGTATGCATCCTTCTATCAATGTTTTCTGGACATCTTGGACTGAATCACGTATGGATGCTGAGTTATCACGAACAAGTTCAATTTTAGCTCCTGACGGCAAATTTTTTTCAATATCAGTGAGTTTCTTCTTTACAGCATCAGCTACCTGCACAGTATTTGAATTGGATTGTTTGAGAATATCAATACCAATTGCCTCCCTGCCATTATAAAAAGACAAACTGTCTCTCTCCTTGCTACCGTCTTCGGCCTCTGCAATATCCTTGAGTCTAATTTGGCTGCCGTTGCGGGTGGTAACTAAGATATTAAGAAAATCATCCACATTCTTCACAGCTGAACTGGTTCTCAGACCTATTTCCGTATCTCCATCAGTTATCTTGCCGCTTGACACATCAATATTATCACTGCTTAAACTATTGGTAAGTTCTGAAATTGTAATGTTAAAGGAATTCATCTTTTCCTTATCAAGTTTTATATGAATCTCCCGTTCCTGCTCTCCATAGGTATTAACGGCTCCAACACCATTTATAGTCTGCAGTTTTTTTGTAATATCATCATCTACCAGCTGAGACATTTCCTTACTGGACATAGAGCCGGTAACAGCCAGAGAGACAATAGGTTGTGCATTTGCATCGTATTTTGAAACCACAGGCTCATTAATATCTTTTGGCAAATCACCACGAATATTGGATAACTTGTCTTTTACATCCTGCAATGCCTCAGCTGAAGATTTGTCCAATTCAAACGTAATAACAGTATTAGAGATTCCTTCCGTTATGGTTGAGTTAATATGCTGCACACCGGATATCTGTCCTACAGCATCTTCAACTTTCTTTGTTATTTTTGATTCAATTTGATCCGGAGAAGCTCCGCTTTGAATTATTGTAATGGATATAGTGGGAGTATCAACATCCGGGAACTGATCAACAGGTAAATTCGTATAGCTGACTATACCTAAAGTCAATAGAACAATAATTATTACTGTAGCAAATACAGGTCTTTTTAAACTGACATCTGTTAAAAACATATTTAAATATAACCTCCTATTCTGATACCATCTTTACTGCATCACCATCTTGTAAGGTGCTCACGTTGGTACAAATAACATAGTCTCCCGACTGTACCCCGGATTTTATTTCTACATTGTCTTTATCAAATTCTCCTATGGTTATATTTTGTTTTTTTGCCACACCATTATCATATATAAATACATAGTAGTTTCCTTCAGTTCCCCCTATTGCTTTCAACGGCACTGCAATAGCTTTTTTTGTTTCATTGGTAGCAATTTCCACATTTCCAAAGACACCAGGTTTGAGCTTGCCATCTTTATTGTCAATTTGAACTTTACATTTAAATGCCCTGGAAGCAGGATCTGCAGCTCCATCAATACTTTTAACGGCTCCATCATATTCCTTTAAACTATCGCCATCAAGTTTAAACTTAACTTTGACTCCAGGTTTTACATAACTCAAATCACTTTCTCTTATGTCTATGACAGCATATATGGGAGATATTGTCTGCACTTTTCCCAAAATCGTTCCTGGACTTATGTATTGGCCTACATTGATATTTTTCCCGGTTATAACTCCACTAGTTGGAGCTGTAATAACTGTATCCTTCAATGATTCTTTTGTATTATCCAAATTTGTCTGAGCTGTATGTATATTAGCAGCCTGAGCCTGGGCAGAACTGTTTGAAGCTTGCGCACTGGCTTTTGCTGATTCCAGAGCACTCTGTGCTGTTTTTAGCTGGGCCTGGGCATTTTCAAGATCAACTTTTGCAACTGCTCCCTGGTCATAAAGAGCCTTTGTCCTATTATAGTTGTTTTGGGCAGTTTCCAAATCGATCTGAGGCTTGTTGACTCCAAGCTGTGCAGAGCTGGCTGTGCTCTGTGCTGATTTAAATTGAGCCTCTGCTGCTGCAAGCTGTGCTTCACTGGATTTTATATTATTTCTAATATCAGTGTCATCCAGTTTTACCAAGATTTGTCCTTGAGATACGGTTTGTCCATCTTGAAATAAAACCTGAGTTACCTTGCCAGTCAATTTACTGCTTATATCCCCTTCCTGAGATGTTTCCACTGAAGCATTAAAAGACTTATTTGATGCCACCGTATCCACGTCTGCTTTGATTGCCTCTACAGAAACTTTATCTGTATTACTCGAAATTTTTGAAACTTTTTTTTCAGCTAAAGAAATGCTCCCCATAGCTATCACAACACCAACAATAACTAATGCAATCACACAAATTTGCTTCTTTTTTTTAATACTTTCAATTATCATAGGAATTAACTTTTCTTTTATAATCATTTTGCCCTCCCGCATAAATAATTTGACAGTCCAATTAATTCATTGAACATACAGTGAATTAAATTACCTTAATAAAAACCAAATTAATTATTAAGCTAGTTTTTCCATGAATTTATTGTAAAATCCACTAATCTTTTTATGTAACTATCATCATTATCATCCTGCAACATATTGGCTTCCAATAATTTTTTTATATAATCATCACTACTATCCTGTGACATATTGGCTGCCAAATGATTCATAAAAACAGTACTGAAGACTACAGCCCAAAACTGATGTGTAGCCATATCAAAATCCAATTCTTTAATTTCACCATTTTTAGCTCTTCTCTTTAATAAATCAATTACAGCATTCCAGATCTTAACAAATGTATGTAAAATCAAGCTATTTATTTCTTTCCCAAATAAATCCTTCTCATGAAACATAATAACAATTAAATCACTGTCTAATTTAAGAGTTTTTCTAAAGTTTTTACAAAAATAGAGCATAACTTCATTCAATGTCATCTCGTCAATTATTCCATTTAAAGTTTCATCTACACATTTAGTCAGGACTTCACAGCCTTCTTCAAATATGGTATGCAAAATTTCTATTTTACCATGTGGAAAATAATGATAAATCAATCCATCTGCCATTCCTATGTTCTGAGTAATGGAACGAACAGGAGTATTGTAATATCCATTTTTTGCAAATAACTTTTTAGCCGAATCCAGCAGTTGTTTTTTTCTCTCAATAGCCTGCAAATCCCTGCTAGTCAATCGTTTTCCAGTATTACGCATATAATCCTCCATTTCATTCACTAAATGTTCAATAAAATAATTCTAATATTAAATTTTACTAAAGTCAACATATTCTTCATATTATTATAACCTATACATTTATACCTCTTATAGTGTTTGAAAAAATTCTATACCTTTAGTTTCAATCAAGTATTAGCTTTAGTGTAGATAATGCATTCAAACAGTCTTCTTTCTCATCTGTCAACATTACCTGGATTGATGTTCCTAGAAGTGTTCCCAATATCAGCCTGGATGATGAAAGTGAAGAATATGTTTTTAATTTTTCATGATCTGTAGAGTTATTTACTATATACTTTTCAATTAATTTAGTTAACCCGTCAAAAAGCTCTTTAAGGAGCTTTTTTAGGGATTCTGACCAAAGTGCCATACTGGCTAAATCAAAAAGAATTTTAAACAGTTCAGGCTTGTTGATCAGCATTTCTTTGAAATATTTTATCAGATATACTGAACTTTCACTTCCTGTAGTGCCTTTTTTTAAATTATCTTCAATTTCATTAAAATATTTTTTAGATAACATTTCCACCACTTTTTTGAATAATCCTTCTTTATTCTTATAATAATAATTCAACTGACTTAGAGCAACACCAGCTTCATTTGCAATATCTCTTGAGGAAACATTGGCATATCCTTTTGTGGATATACATTTAAAAGCTGCATTCAATATTCTTTCAGCCTGGTCAGTATTTTTAACTTTTTCACCCATTTGATCTCAACTCCTACATAGCTTACATATACAAGCTACCCGATTGGCAAATTAAATAATTTTACAAATATATATTACCATACTGGAATACATTTTTAAATTGGAGTTAGATATTCTTTTATTGAAGGTATTTCATCATAGTATCTTTTAACACTTCTAATTTTGTCTTTTGTAAATTCATCCTTTCCAATTTTTTCTGTGAGTTCAAATAATCTATCCACATTCTTTTCAGGGTTTTGATCAATTATTTTAAATCCGGCCTTTATGGTCATTTCTTTTATACTCTTGTTAAAATTGTCTAAATTGAATTTCATATAAAAATCCTCCTTGAGTTTAATAGCAAAGCCATTTTACTAATTTATATTCTTTTTTGAATTTACTGGCTTTGTTGTTGCATTTGCTTCTTTTTTTATAATGAATTTGTTCATGAACATCTGCTGAAATATCTGATATATATTGCTTATTATCCAGTAAAGTCCCATTCCTGCAGGTACCTGAAATGAAATAAATCCAGTCATGATTGGTGACAGTAAAAGCATGTTCTTCTGAAGGGAATCCTGCATTTTATTTTCAGATGCAGGCATATCCTGTGAAGAATATTTAGCAGATATATAGGTAGTTATTACAGCTAAAATAGGTATTATCATTAAAGTCATGCCATGGGTATTCATGCTGTGAAAATTAGTTGTGAGGTATAGTATTAAATAATTTGTCAATTATGGAAGAGTTCATTCCAAACATATATCTTAAAGGCTGGGATATAACATAATAGAGAGAAAATAAAATGGGTATTTGCAGCAGCAGAGGAAGACATCCTCCTGCAGGGTTTATGTTATTTTCCCTATACAGCTCCATCATATGCTGATTTAACTTTTCGTTATCATTTTTGTACTTTTCCTGGAGCTTTTTCATTTTCGGCTGAATTTCACCCATTTTTGAAGTTGATCTGTACTGCTTTATATACAGCGGAAGCAGCAATGTTCTTATAATAACTGTCAGCAGAATAATGGCAATTCCATAATTTTTAAATGACAATACTTCATATATGAACCTCAAAAAGTGCCCTATGGGGTATGCAATAAAATCAAACATGGTAGTTTATCCTTTCTCATCTCTTTTAATATTGTTGTTAGGTATATATTTTTTCTATCTTTTTAATATTGTTTTTGTTATCTTTACCGAGGGTTTCTGTGAAAGCACAGTATTTGTCTACAAGAGATACTATTAATGATTCTCTGTACTTTGGCGGTTTTAATGTCAATGGCCACATGTGTTTTGCTATTATGTCTTTTTCCACATCATTTAAATTAAAATACATGTTTGCATTTTTTAATGCTTCAGCAGGGTGCGTAAAGGCATGTAATCCATTTTCAGGCTTTGATGTATGCCAGTCATATAAAAATAAATCATGAAGCAGGCCGCCTCTGGCTGCAAAACGATAATTCAAGTTTAAATATTTGCATAGTATATAGCTCTTGTAGGAAACATTAATGCAATGTTCAAGGCATGACAAATTGCTGTGCTGTACGAAATCTTGCATGGATAAGACAACAGGGCTGGTGATTAAGTCTTCAACACACTGTCTGTATTCAGCATTAAGATCAATTTTAGAATATATTTTTAAACGCAATTTTGACTTTATAGATCTTATCATTTACCACACCTCTGATATTCTGGTTTGCCATTCCTAAAATTAAAATCATTATTCTGGGGCATGCCTTCAGGAACCTTTCATATTTCATTATTTTATTGCAGTAAATACCTACAGGAAAATTTAAGTGGTTTATAATTATATGTCTAAGCTTCAATGCATCGATTGTGGATTTTACCGTATCCAGCATAAAATAGATCATTAAAAATAATACAATATAAGTTTTAACCTTGTCAGGAACATATAAAAATGCTGAGGATGCCAATGGCTGAATTATTTGAACTACCAGAAATGCAAGTATTCCCCACAACAGCGAGTATTGTGGACATATATACCCTCTGATATTTGCATAGCTGTCACTGTAATCCCACCATTTGCAGTTAAATAGTTTTTCCAGAATAAAGCCAGTTGCATATTCCAATAATGTAACAACGATAACGGATAATAAAATGCCTACAAATATAGAATAATTTTCAGAATAAGTGTCTATCAGTGAGGATATCTGCAATACCAGAACAGCTCCAAGGCCGTATATCGGGCAAAAAGGGCCGTTTAAAAAGCCCCTGTTGACAAAGCTTTTTCTATTTATACTTGCGAAAGTGGTTTCAATTAACCACCCCAGAAAAGAGTAAAAAGTAAAAAATAAAAATAGAGTACCGTAATCATTCATAATATTTCACCTCTAAGCATATCTAGTGTACAAAGTATTATTAAAATATTGAATAATTCGTACGTTTGAACGAAAACATTTTATCATATACATATGTATATAGTCAATTAAATTTTATTAATTATATATAAACAAACTGTTAAATATTTGTAATGCTAATTTCTATTGCATCAATACACATCTTTTTAAATAGCAGCTACCTGGAAAATTATTTTTTACAATTAGGAGACAATTAAAGGATGAATTTAACACATACATAGTCCATAATAGAAATTGTAGTAAATATTACATGCATGGAGTAAATTACTATTTAAAAAATCATTATAATTAAATGCTCATTGTATACTTAAAAATATAAGAAAGGACGGTAAAAAATGAATAAAAAAAGATTGCTGACTGTAACTCTAGCTTCGGTATTGATAGCAGCAAGTACAGCAGCAGTTGCTTTTGCAAGCCAATATTCTGCCAGTTCTACTAAAAATGTTGTGAAGTTGGCAAGTGATAAAGAGAATTCAACTCCAAAAGCTGCTGCTTCAAAGACTGTAACTTTAAACACTGATACTGGAGAAATTATTTTGACAGATACAGATCAAGCTGAACTTACCGATGAATTGAAAAAGATGGAAAATGGAACTATAAGGAGTAAGCCAGAAGCTGTTCAAGATCTAAAGGATTTAATCAATGATATTAAAAGTGGTAAAATTAAATTATTAGATATAAGTGATGAGCAGGCTGTTAAAACTGCCAAAAATGCAATAAAATATTACACTGGACTGGATGTAGAAGAAGTGATTCGCAGGGATGGCTTAAGACCATATATCACCAGATACAATAGTCCCTATGCCTGGGGGCCGGATATATTAGTGTCTTTTGATGGTGAGGGCAACACCAAAGATAATATTTCTGCTTCAATATCAGCTGTTGATGGAAAAGTCTACAATGTTACAGCAATAATTGGCCGTTATCCAAAAGTCAATATTGATAATGATAAAGTTAATGAATCTGCTGCTTCGTTTCTAAAGGATAAAGGTTTTGGTGCTAATTTTAAAAGTATAGCTGTTGATAATGAAAAAGCTTCAAGAGGTATTGTGGGAGCAAAGGCATTATATGAGGATGGAACTGAAATATTGATGGAGTTTAATGCATCAAATAACTCTGTTATTAACTTTACTCATTACAATTTAAAGACAATGAAGTTCGCTAAGTAATTATTAAAAGCTATAATAGGCAAAATAACTTTATATATAAACAGGATTCAGGCATCAGATGGGACTTTTTTATATTCTATCTGATGCTTGAAAATTGTTATCCAGGGTTCGGGAGGGTTTTAAATGATAAAAATATTGATTGTAGAAGATGAAGTCCCAATATCAAATCTCATTAAACTAAATTTGGCATTGGCAAATTATGAGTGTAAACAATGTTATGATGGACAGGAGGCTTTAAATATATTGAAAAATGAAAACTTTGATTTAATACTTCTAGATGTAATGCTTCCTAAAATTGATGGTTTTACGCTTTATAAAAAAATAAAACCATTGGGATTGCCGGTGATTTTTTTAACTGCAAGAACTTCTGTTGGTGATAGGGTAAGCGGACTCAAAATGGGGGCGGACGACTACATAATAAAGCCCTTTGAAGGTATTGAACTGATTGCAAGAATTGAAAATGTATTAAGACATTACAATAAAAATTGTAAAATACTCAAATACAGGAATTTAGAAATAAATTTAGAAGAAAGGACAGTAAAAGAAAATGGAAAATTGATAGATCTTACGTTAAAGGAATTTGAACTTTTAGCATTTTTAATGCAAAACAAAAATAAAGTTCTTACAAGAGAACGCCTGATAGAAAAGGTATGGGGATATGATTATATTGGAGAAACCAGAACTATAGACAACCATATTCAAAAATTAAGAAAAAAATTGGCCATGAGAGATAGCATAAAAACCGTATTTGGTTTGGGATATAGAATGGAGGAATAAATGAAGCTCTGGGAAAAAATATTCATAAGTATTTTACTCGTTTTTCAGGTATTCTTTATTTCTTCAAGTATTTTTTTGATTAATAGAAGTTTTAATTCAAATTTGGACAATGAAATCAATTCTGGAATAAGTGAACAAAACAGACTTTGCATTTCCCTGGCAGCAGATATGTATCTAGCTAAAATGCATCAATATCCGGACAATATCCAGAAAAAGTTTAGTAAAGAGGATACAGACTCCATTGTAAGTACTTATATAAGTCATTTTAAAGAAGGAAAAATATTCATAAATGTAACAGATAAAAATGGAAATGAAATCATCACTAATTTTAAAGTAAATGCAGACAAAACAAAAAAGCAATTACATGCTCCCTTAAATAAAGTTTCTTATGTAATAAAAGATGTGAAGGGTAAATCCTATTTATTTATAGATAAGAAAATTAATTTGAATGACAATGATTATAACATTTCTTACATAAAGGAAGTATCTTATATATATGAAAATGAAAAATTCATGTTTAACCTTTTAATGAAGTTAAATGTGTTCTTATGTATAACTCTAGCAGCAGTCATGATAGTATTAAGTAAAATTATTACAAGACCTATAAATGGATTAATAAAATCCACCAAAAAAATATCTGAAGGAAATTTTAGTGAAAGAGTGGAAATAGATACGGATGATGAAATTGGCCTGCTGGCCGAAAATTTTAACAATATGGCTGATGTCATAGAAGATAAAATAAAGGCTTTAAAAAATGTGTCACAGGATAAGCAGAGGTTCATTGATAATTTGGCACATGAACTGAGAACTCCACTGACTTCCATTATAGGTTATGCAGATTTTTTACGAACTAACAAGTGTGATGAAGAAACTTCCATACAATCTTTAAATTACATATACAGTGAAGGTAAAAGACTGGAGAGCTTATCTTCTAAATTGATGGATTTAATAATTCTCAAAAAAGAAAATTTGGATATAAAAAAGGTAAATGTAAAAGAACTTTTATATGAAATACGCAGTCGATTAACTCCCAAATTAAAGGAAAGCACTATAGACTTAAAAATTGTTTCAGGAGATTTTTATATGTCAATTGATAAAGAGCTTATGATAATACTAATAAGCAATCTTGTTGACAATTCAATAAAGGCTTCTAAAAGTGGTGATGAGATTCATTTAAAGGCATATATGGATGAAGACCCTATTATTGAGGTTGAGGATATGGGGGTTGGAATTTCTAAAGCTGACATGGAAAAGATATTTGAGCCTTTTTATATGGTTGATAAATCAAGGGATAGGCGTAATAATGGGGCTGGTTTAGGACTTGCATTGTGTTCAAAAATCGCTGAAATTCACGATGCCAAAATTCATGTGGAAAGTGAGCTGGGTAAAGGCACTAAAATAAAGCTTCGTTTTGTGAACAACTGTGACTTATCAGGCATAAAATCCGGTCATAATATTATCTAATGTATATTCAAATCAGCTTTTCAGGAATAAATCCGGAGGAAATCCTCTTTACAAGTATATAATCAAGTGCCAGCAGAGCTCCGCCTCCTACAAGCATCACAGCTTTGCTGAGCAAAAGTACCCCTGTCATCTGGCCCACCAGTAAAAGAATTACTGGAATGAGAAGAAAGCCGCTTACCTGCTGTGCTTCCTGGAAGGTTTCCGATTTCGCAGATACCATCACAGTAAATGTCAGCGATAGTAAATTAACTGCAGGTGAAATCCAAAATATGATTATAAGCCATTTTATATCCGGGAAAATAAGTTTTCCAAAATAGATGAAACCCCCGATATCAAATATAATACCAAAGATTATAAATGAAATAAAGGTAATTATGTAAGATGGCACAAAGACACCTAAAATCTTGGCTCTGAGCAGCTGTTCCATGGATATTGGCGTATAAAGCAGAGATTCCATGGTCTTGTGTTCCTTTTCTCCCACAAAACTGCTGGCTCCGATAACTCCTGAACACATTATTGGAATTATAAGAAAATATGACGGAAACATAAAGTTCAGCGATACTTTTATTAAAAGCTGGGCAGGAGTATATGCACCATATTCCGAAGGCAGCTTTTTTAAAAGAGGAGCCATCTTTGCAAAGGTACTTGAATCACTTCCAATAAAATTCGCACCTACAAGTACTGCCAGAGGTATAATTACAATGAGGACAATAGGCACAATAGCCATGGGAACAATAACCCGTTTTGAACTTATTGTTTCATTTACATCTTTATATATCAACGCTTTTTCACTTTTATTAATCATTTTTCAAGTCACCTCAAACTTATAGTGTTATATCATCGGATATACCCTTGATATATTTAAAGTACAGCTGCTCCAGGGACCATTTCTGCTGTATTGCCTCATAGATTTCCCCGCCGCCTGCCAGTATATTCTGTATTAGAGTATTAGCATCTTTGTCCCCTGAAATAGACTTGCTGTATGTGTCATTGCCATCATGAATAAATCCAAATTTACTCGAAATATTTTTTCCTCTTATCTTCAACTGAAGAGCTGCGTTTTTCCTTGAAGCAAGCTCATCAAAGGTGCCCAGGCCGAGGACACTGCCATTGTTTATAAAACCGTACAGTGTACAAATATCCTCAGCATATTTTAACTGATGTGTGCAGAGAAATATTGTAACCTGGTTTTCCTCGGCAAGTTCTTTTATAAGCCTTGTGACATTCAGTGCGTTTTCCGGGTCCAAACCGGAAGTAGGTTCGTCAAGAAATAAAATCTGAGGATTGTGAACTAATGCTACAGCCAGTGAAACCCTCTTTCTCATTCCCGTACTGAAAGATTTCACCTTCTTGTCTCTTACATCCCACAGCTCCAATCTTTTTAATATAAAGTCCACCCGTTCATCAAGCAGTTTTTCTTCCATCTCATGCATTTTTCCAAAGAACATCAGATTCTGTCTGGCAGTAAGATTTTCATAACAGGAAGCGCTTTCTGTCATAACTCCACACAATCTATGAATCTCGATATTATTTTTCCCTACAGGTATCCCCAGAATTTCAGCATGTCCTGATGTGGCTGAAAGAACCCCGTTTAGGATTCTAACTGTGGTGGTTTTCCCCGAGCCATTGGGACCGAGAAAGCCGAATATCTCACCTTTTGGTATGCTCAGACTTACACTGCTTAAAGCACTGACCTTTCCATCATAGGATTTTTCAAGATTTTCTATATTTATGGCATCCATCTGTCCCACCTAATTTCCCTTTCAATTTTTCAACAAGCAAATTGTACCGTTCATCTCCTTTTAAAGGTGAAAATGCAGGATTTTCAGCAACTGTATCAACAAAATTTTTCTTGATTGTCATATCATCTATGGGAGTATTTGTTCCGATACAATTATTATCCTCAAACCATTCAGCTACCTGGTTAAAATATTCATTCCCTTTAAATCTAATTGGAAATTTAATTCTGCAGACAGTATCCACATAGCGCTCTAAAGCATCCATTGCCTTTTCTTTTTTCTGTTTCATCAGATATCCCTGTGCAGCAGTGATATGAATTCCAAAGACATTATTTGTCAAAATATCTTTAAGTTGAAAAGAATCAATAATCTGGAGGCCCTGGGAATAGATCTTATCAAATAGAACTGGCTCTTCCACGTTCAGAAAAAGATAATTGTTTAAAAGCGTCAGTGTGCTTATTACATTATTGTAAAGCAGTATTTGATTCACGATTTTTGCCTGGTCAGTTTTTCCCTGCATCCTATATGCATTGATCAGTATGGAATCATCCCCGCTGTAGGGAGCTAATTCATTATCCAGCAGGCGAATGACTTCTTCACTGTTTCCCAGTACCATCTCTGCCAATGCTTCCTTGGTATTTGCATCTTTTATTTCAGAAATATTCTCCGACTCCTCTTTTATTCTCTTGCTCAGCAATATACACTGCTGAAAAATTTGTTTTTTCACCACTTCTGTTTTTGCCAGAATGGAATAATTCAATAATAATTGAATCATGGAAAGCAAAAATGGGAAACAGGAATAATACTTTTTTATCAATTTCCTGCACTGCTCTATGACTTCATCAAAGGGATTCACGGCAAATTCATGTGAAAGACTATTATATATTTTTTTAATGTCTTGCTTTGTAAGCTGCGGAGAATATCCCAGTAATTCATCCACTGAAATGTTGAAATAGGCTGCAAGCTCTGGAAGGAGCAAAATATCAGGGTAGCACAATCCGGATTCCCATTTGGAAACAGATGCTTTGGAAACTCCAATATAATCTGCCAGCTGTTCCTGTGTTATTCCCCTCTTTTTTCTCATATGAACAATACATTTACCTATATTCAACACTTTCATATCTATCACCTCTAATAATATTTTATATGTTAATCTGTTTCCCGTAAATGGATTTGTAGTTGATTTTAGTAGAAAAAATCAACCTGGAGGAAACCTGATTTTATATATGATGAAGTATCAGAATTGCATTCTGATTTTGGCAGATCTAGTATTGATCTTGTAGTGCTTATAAACTTTTTAGCAATCCATTTATACCTTTTCAAGCTGTATTTTAACGATAGAGTCTATTTCATTTCTGGAGTTGCTTTCATAATACTCCTTAAGCTTTTCAGGTCTTGGTTAATGATAGCTATGGGTCAGTTGCCATGACAAAATTTAGAAATAAATGAGTAAGTTTTATTTATTTATAAAATAAAGTATTTTTATTATCCAATAAATACAATATTTTTTCTATTGAGACTGGGAATCTCCACAATCAAAGCTTGAACTCCAAACACATCTTTAATTAATTTTTCTGTTAAAATTTCTTCCGGTACTCCAAAAGTAACGACTTTTCCCTTATTCATTACATATAATTTATCACAATAAGTTGCTGCAAGATTTAAATCGTGCATTGCGGCAAATATTTCAACTTTCAATGACTTAACCGTTCGTAAAAGCTGTATTTGATATTGAATATCTAAATGATTAGTCGGTTCATCTAATATCAATGCTTTTGGTTCCTGAGTTAAAACTCTGGCCATCATAACACGCTGCTGTTCCCCTCCTGACAATGTATTAAAATTTCTTACGGCAAAATCAGCCATTCCTGTTTTAAGCAAAGATTCATGTGCCAACAAATAATCATTTTCATTATCTTGTTCCATGAGTTTTTTATGAGGTGTCCGACCCATAAGCACGACTTCTTCCACCGTAAAATCGAAATTTAAGTTATTCATCTGGGTCATTACACCTAATTTTTGGGCTGATTCTTTAGGAGTTATTGCTTCTAAGCTTTTTCCATCTATCCATATTATACCTTTATTAGGCTTTAAAACGCGATAAATTGTTTTAAGGAAAGTCGATTTTCCACTCCCGTTTGGACCAATAATGCCAACAAATTCCTTATTTTTTACTTCTGCATTAATATCACGAATAATCATCTTATTCCCAATTTTTACTGATAAATTTTCTGCCTTTATCTCCATTTACTCATCTCCAAACCCATAAGATTTTCTCATCATTAACCAAATAAAGAAAGGCCCTCTCCAACCATAGAAGTTATAATACCAATTGGAAGTTCACCATTTTTAAGTATAATTTTTGATACAACGTCACACCAGATCATAAAAATCGAACCTACAATCACAGACAAAGGAATGACATAACGATGATCTGAACCTACAATCATTCGAACAATATGAGGAATAACTAACCCGGTAAAACTGATAACACCAACTGCTGCCACTAAAATTCCTGTAACAGCTGCTGAAAAAGCAAGATAAATTTTACGGACATTTGTTACATCAATTCCTAAAGTAGTAGCTGATTCATCTCCAATTAATAAGGTATTCATAACACGAAATTGAGTTAAAAAGAATAAAATACAGATTATTACAATAACCGTTGGAACCAATAAAACTTTCCATGAAGAACTAGCCAAACTACCCATTGTCCAAAAAGTAACGGATCTAATTCCTTCAGAATCCCCTGCGTCGTTACTGCAAATTTGTATGGTTCATTCAGATTATGGATGAGAACGTGCAATCGTCTTGCCGCATCTTTATCAAGATAATCTTTTTCTAAATCTGATGTTGTGTATGTAAAATCCCCACCTATTCCCAGAGCCATCCGCTTTCGTTTTTTGGAAAGCGAGAAGTAAGTGTTTTTAGCAATCTGACAAAGCCATACGTATAATTTGCAGCTTCCATTGAACTTATCTATATGCTGCATGGCTTTGAAAAAAGTTTCCTGTGTAACTTCTTCAGCAATATCCTCATTACGACACAGAGCCAGAACGTATTTATATACACCGGAAAAGTTTTCTGCATATATTTCTCCAAAGTCTGTCATTTCACACCTCCCATGTATAAGACTCAGCTCCTGTAAAAGTGTTTCAAAGTTTTTGATTTTTTTCTATTTCAATACCAGCTAATTTCATTAAATATACAGCATTTCTCGTATCTGAAATTCCCTCTTTCAATTTATAGTCAAAATAAATCTTGTTATTCCTGTAATACTCGGAAAAATGATAATTTCTGATTTTTGATTTTCTATAATCGGCCATTTCACCTAACTCCAAGTCATGAGTGGATATAAATCCCAAATTACCTATTTTACTCAATTGTTTTACTAAAATCGTTGCTCCGGTATGCCTGTCTCTCGAATTGGTTCCTTTAAAAATTTCATCTAATAAAAATAGTATCCTTTTTCCTTTTTTTGAAGCTTCAACAATATTCTTAATCCTCAATATCTCTGCATAAAAAGAAGATATATTTTGTCCCAGGTTATCATTTACTCTCATACAGCTGTAAAGATCCATAATAGTACAGAAAAACTCCTCGGCACATACAGGAGCCCCGGCATATGCCAACACAATATTAATTCCTACAGTTCGCAAAAATGTACTCTTTCCAGACATATTAGACCCTGTTACAAGCATAACCGAATATGATTCTCCTATCTTCAAGTCATTACATATGCGGTTTTTTTCTTCCAGAAGAGGATGTCCCATATTCTTTGCTGTAATTATCGATGATCCAGCTGCAATCCCAGGCATACACCAATGTGGATTATCGTATTTAATAACTGCAATACTGCATAAGGCCTCTAATTCTCCTATTACATCAATCCACTCATGAAAATTGTTTCCCGACTTTATTTTCCATTTTTCAACAGAAATATTCCAGTAATATTCTATCATGAGTATTGGATTCAAAATGGAATACAATATATTACGTCTATTGGCTATGGACCCGCATATTTTAGAAAAGGCCTCTATTTGCCCATATGCACTTGTTCCATCATTACTGTAAAGCTTTTTACATAAGTTCACAATATACTTTGATTTAAATTCATGTTTCTCTATAAGTCCAATCATATTTTTATACATTTTTATGTCAGAATTATATTTTTCGGCAATAATTAAGTTTTTAATCCTGTCTTTTCTATTTATTTTTAGAATAATGCACTGAACTAAAATTAAACTGACAGGAACATAAGAAGGAACCAAATAAAATATTTTTGGTACAGTTTTGTAAACATCAAACAAAGCTGCTAAAATAAAATAGACTATTTTAACCATCAAAGTCAAAGTAGTTGCTGCTGTTACAGTTGAGAGAATTCTCAAAGCCCAAATCAGCTGTTTTTTTAATATATAATCTTTCCCCTCTTTTAGCCATGAAAAAAGTTCCTTTGAATTTTGTTTATTATTTGGAATCATTTTTCCTTCTGCTTCAAATTGCTGTCTAAAATAGATTTTATGTGCAAGCTCTACAACTGTGGACTGTCTGTCATATATATTTTGTTTATCCTGAGGCTTTTCTGTCAGCAATTTTTTTAACTTCTGCCTTCCAATACAAGTGTGGGCTGTATTTATCAATTGAAATAGAGAACCTTTGCCAAAAATATCGAGATCATATGAATAATTATGATTCTTATCTATAAAATCCCCGCCAATATCCTCAAAATTCCTCCACTTTCCATTTAATCGTTTTATTGAAGCTTGATTTACTTTAACCAGTGCAGCCGAGTGCATTATTTTAGTTTTCATATTTGTCTGTAAATAAGCTAGATAAAACAGCAAGCTGAGCATAATTAAAACTGTAAAATTAAATATAAAAGATTCTCTTAATATATACATTTCTATTAAAGCTATAAATCCTGTTATAAAAATAATAAGTCTTAAATTACTTATACCAGCCATATATTTTTGCTGCCTTTTAATTAATAAATTGTACCTGTGTTTTCTTTTTTTATATTCTTCCAGTGCCGATAGCATTTTTAAATCCTCCCAATTTAAATCATATTTCATCTGCTTTTTTAAAGGGCTATAAAAACTTTTTTATCTAAATTCTTGAATATATTATAGTACTACCATTAGTTACTTTCATTTCAACTGTTTCCCTTAAATGGATTTACAGTTGATTTTATAATTAAAACCTTTTTAAATTGAGCAAATTCGCATATTGATATATTATTACAATTAGGTTATAATAAAACGTGTATTAAACATGTTTGAAAGTGAGGTATCAAATTGAACAATCCAAATAGTACAAAAGAGCTATTGATAAAAACGGTAGTAGAATTATTGCAGGAGTGTAGCGATATTTCAGAAATAACCTCGAGAAAAATAACAAAAAGAGCCAATGTGAATTTATCAACAATAAATTACTATTTTAATTCCAAAGATGAATTGGTAAACATTGCTGTAAATAAATTAATAGGAGACACTGCAGATATATATTTTCAAAATATGACAAGCAGCAGCAGTTCACCAAAAGATAAGCTTAAAAATTTCTTAATTAGTATTAGTGATATGGTCGTCAATTATAAAAAATATACAAAACAGATAATTCCCTATATCTTATTAAAGGAGAAATTCATTCAAACTCTGGAAATACTGCCCTTAATCAGAGATTGTTTTGAAGAAAGCAAAAGTGATAAAGAGTGCAAAGTTATTTCATATCAATTGATTTCATTTATGCAGCTGGTATTCTACAGAGCGGATGAATTTAAATCCTTCAGTAAAATTGACATCATGAATAAAAAGGAAAGAGATGAACTCATTGATATGGAACTGAATTTATTGATCAAATAAAAGTTGGAGGTTAATAATGAAAAAAACATTTAATTTATCTGAATATATGAGCAGGGGTATTGAAATTATAGTGAAGAATGTTTTGAAGTCATCTATAAAAAATCCAAAAGAAACTCAATTTTTAATAAAATATATGCTGTCGATAGCAGCTGCAAATAATAGAAGAAATATACTGGAAAGTGAGGGAGAACATATTCCTCCATTTTTAATGGCAAGCATTTCCTCCAGCTGCAATTTATATTGTAAGGGGTGCTATGCAAGGGCCAGCAGCTCCTGTGGAGATAACTTAAAGGATACTGAAATATCAGAAGAAAGGTGGGAACAGCTATTTAATGAAGCAAGAGAACTTGGAATCTCATTTATATTACTCTTAGGCGGGGAACCCTTGATGAGAAGAGGTATTATTGAAAAGGCTTCTTCTGTTAAAGAAATAGTTTTTCCGATCTTCACAAACGGAATCCTGTTGGATGAGGATTATATAAATTTAATTGATAAAAATAGAAACCTGGTGCCGATAATAAGCATTGAAGGCAATGAGTATCAAACTGACTCCAGGCGTGGGAAGAATACCTATAATTTAATAATGACTGCAGTGGATAATTTAAATAAAAGAAAAATTTTATTCGGATGTTCTATAACTGTAACAACTGAAAATATAAAAACTGTTACAAATGAAGGATTTATACAGGATCTTTATAATAAAGGAACAAGAGTACTGGTATTTGTAGAGTATACTGCGGTAATCAAATCCACTGAAAAGCTTGCACCCACAAAAAAAGAGCGCCTTTTGCTGGAAAAAAAGCTGGAGGAATTAAGACAGGCATTTGAAAGCATGGTATTTTTATCATTTCCAGGTGATGAGAAATACATGGGAGGATGCCTGGCAGCCGGGAGAGGATTTTTTCACATAAATGCCAATGGCAGCGCAGAGCCATGTCCCCTCTCTCCCTATTCAGATGTAAATTTAAAAGACTCCAGCCTTAGAGAGGCTTTAAAATCACCATTATTCAAAAAACTTAAAGATAACGAGATGCTGGTTGGAGAACATAAAGGAGGATGTACATTATTTAAAAAAGAAGATGATGTTAAAAAATTTTTAAGTACCTGATTGCAAGTATTATATACAATATTTGCTAAATATCGTTATTGTATTTGTAGACATCAGGAAAACAGATACTATAGATAATTTACCTATATGCTATAATTTCTAATCAACACTTCTTCGACTTCCCCTCTTTTAGAGGCAACACTGTTAATTGATCTGTTAGCATTGACTATTTCAATACTATAACCACTATAGAGCTTCCTGATAAATTCGGTATTACTGTTTGATAAGAGAAATCTTATCTTCTTTTTTTTTAATTCATCACAAACTTCCTTTAATTCAATTTGTTGCTCCCTTCTAAATCCTCCTGTGGTATATCCTGTAAAATTGGAACTGTGACTTATAGGATCATATGGAGGGTCAAAATATACAAATGAATTTTTTTTAATTCCTTTTAAAACTTCTTTATAATCACCAGATTTTATTACAATATCATTCTCATTTAAAAATTTGCTCACTGCCCTCAAAATTACATCATTAACGATATTAGGATTTTTGTACCGTCCAAAAGGAGTATTAAAATATCCTGCTTGATTTACTCTATATAGCCCATTATAACATGTCTTATTCAAGTATATAAACCTGCTGGCCTTTCTTACTTCTGACCAATTTTTATACTCCTTCTTTCTGTCAAATTCTCTCATTTTATAATAAAATTCTTCATCATTGGGATAAGTTTTTAAATATTGAATCAATTCCTCTACTTTATTTTTTATAACATTATACGTATTTATTAATTCAAAATTGTAATCATTTATAACCGCTTTTTTAGGCTGCAAATCGAAGAAAACAGCTCCCCCACCCACAAACGGCTCATAATACTTATAATTTCCTTTAGGTATATATTTACCTATTCCTTTAATTAACTGACGTTTTCCCCCAACCCATTTAACAAAAGGTTGAATTGATTTATTCTTCATAAATATATTTCATTCCTTTAAAGATAGATACTTTTATAAGAAAAAAGAAAGTGATGTATATCATCTGTTTTCAACTATCTGAACCTCCACTCCATTTGGATCCTCTATAAAAAAGAATTTAACTTTTGGTGATGGTGAAATAGGTCCTCTTTTAATGATTATACCTTTGCTTTTTATATATTTCATAGTTTCATCCAGCGATTTCACTTCAAATCCGATAGATATTCCCCTGCTTTCAATTTTAGAATTATTACCTTTATCATATATCAATTCAATTTTGGGTTTATCATTTTCTCCAATCATAGCAATATCCACCCCTGAATTTGGACTAAATCTACTAAAAATTTTAATTCCCAGCAGTTCATTGTAAAATTTCAAAGATTCCTCCATACTTTTTACGTTTAATGTTATCCAGCAAAAATTCATAATATATCAATCCTCCATATCATATTTTATATTTTCTTTATTTCTAATTATCTCTATAGATAACTTTTCTACTTCCTATTAGTTCCGTTTCCAACAAGCACTGTCAGAGCAAAATATATGTATTATCATCTCTGTCATCTAATTGACCTCCTCTACTTTTTTCAATTTAAGTGATTATGACGGGCTCTTTAATTATTTATATCGAAGAATGCTTTGAAATAATTCCCTGAAATCAAACATGGCATAAAGATATATTCCGCTGACTGCTAATGATGTTAGTAGTATACCATAAATTATTATAAATTTTATTTTAATGCTTTTAGTCAGTTTAAAATAGAAGCTGTTTTTATATTTTCTGGTAAAATCATATGTTTGGTAAATCCCTATTGCAAGAATAATAAGTAATGAAATTTTGCCTTTCAAACCTTTTATAGATATAAGTAAATACAATATAAACGGCAGCCCTATATAACATATAACAGGAGATATTGCTTCAGCTATATGACCTCCATCAAGGGGTTTTACAGGAATTAAATTTATTAAGTTAATTACCATGGAAGTGAAGCTCAACACCAAGAATGTAACATCCCCTGTAAAATAATAAATTGCATAGTAGATAAATCCAAATATGCCCCCAAAAAGTGGACCTCCTATTGCAACAATTGCGTTTTCCCTGCAGTTCTCAATATTTTCATGAACTATATATGCACCAAAAGGCGTAAACCCTCCAAAAGCAACTTTTAAATTCAAAAATTTTGCTGAAACATAATGCCCGGCTTCATGAATAAGTAAAATAAATAAATATCCCAATGCATAATAAAAATTAATGACAAATCTCAATACCAATATTGTCAGAGAAACTATGAATACATTAAATACTATTTTTCCCACACCTGGCTTTTTTATTAAATCCACACTGTCTTTCACATTGTAATCCTCCCCATCTCCTCATCAAGTATTTGTCAATTATAGGCTTAGTTTTCTTTTATAAAAAGTATTTACAAATCATTTCTCAATTTCACATATATTATAAAGGTATTGTCCTTGTTTTTCGCCCATACCTCTCCCTTATGCAATTTAACAATATTCTTTACTATTGCAAGCCCTAATCCTGAATTATTTTCATAAGAATTTCTTGACTTATCTCCCATGTAAAGCCTTTCAAATATCTTTCCAATTTGCTCATCTGATAAATCCTGAATGGGTTTATTTTGAAAACTCACTACTGTGTTTTTTTTATCTGAAGTAATATTCACATATACACTGCTGTTTTCAACACTATATTTTACGGCATTGGACAGTATATTCTGAAAAGCTCTGCTTATGAGGTAGGGATCCACATTCAATTTCAGATCTTCCATATCATACTTTTTTACAAATTCAATCCCCGATTTCTCCGCCAAAATGGACATCTCCCCTATAATCTGTTCCATAATTTCAACTATGTTCACATTACACAACTCGGTTTTTACTTCACCGCTTTCCAGCTTTGAATATTGAAACAGATTGTCTATTAACAGCTTGAGCTTTTCCGCCCTTTCCAGAGACTTTTTACTGTAGATTTCCCTATTTTTTACGGAAGTGTTTTTGTCGTTTAATAGATATAGATAGCCAATCAAAGAGGTAAGAGGAGTTCTCAAATCATGGGACAGATTTGTCATCAATTCATTTTTAAACCTTTGAAGAGATTTTTCACGTTCCATCATATTTTTCAGATTGAGTGACATCCTATTTATTTCCTCTGCCAAAATTCCCAGTTCGTCACTGCCTCTTTTTTCAAGTTTACAGTTCAAGTTTTCCTGGGAAATTTTTACTATGCCTTTGCATATATACTTTATATACTCAACTTTTTTATAAGACCAGAAATAAATAATTCCCAGTGAGATCACAATTGGAAATGCTATTATAAATACATGTTTGAATATTTCATGGTATGCCCCTGAGTTTTTCCATGTAACAAGTACATATTTATTTCCTGAGATATACAAATCATATAATTCATATACTCTTTTCCCAATGTGATCTTTCACCATATGCTCTCTTAAAGAATCCAAATCCATATACCTGTCTTTTATTCCCTTTGATTTCAAAACTATATTGCCTTTCATATCAGCAAGCGCTATGTTTATATTATTCAACTGTGCAAGATTATCTATATAGTAATTATTTTGGAGGTCGGTGGATTTAACATACCTGGTAACCTGTACATAAGCATCATTTGATGCATTGACAAAATTCTGGGTGTTATTTTTATCAGAAATTATAATTTGGACAGAAATAGCTATTCCAATTACTAATATTATAAAACTGAATATGTTTATTATAAGAAGTTCCCTGGATATACTTTTCAGAAAAAATTTTCCTATTTTATTTATCAATTTTATAGCCTATTCCCCATACCACTTTTATGTATTTGGGCTCTCCTGGGTTTATCTCTATCTTTTCTCTTATATTCCTTATATGCACTGCCACCGTATTCTTGGAATTGTAAAAAGCTTCATTCCATACATTTTCATATATAGTTTCCGTACTGAGCACCCTTCCCCTGTTTTCCGCAAGTACCTTTAAAATAGAAAATTCAATGGGAGTAAGTTCTACTAAATTCTCCCCAACAAATACCTCATGGGATTCAGTATCTATTGTAAGATCATCTATAACAATCTTATCCCTGTTATGAGGTTTCTCCCCATTGAATTCTGAATATCTTCTGATTTGGGATCTTACCCTGGCCACCAGTTCCAGTGGATTAAAAGGTTTTGTCACATAGTCATCGGCACCTATATCAAGGCCCAATATTTTACTGCTGGGATCATCTTTTGCAGAAAGCATTATAATAGGTATTTTTTTCTCCTTTCTAATTTCAAGGCAAGTATGCAGTCCATCCAGCCCCGGCATCATTATATCCAATATTATCAAATCCACAGCTTGCTTTTTCAACTTTTCTATTGCTGACCCCCCATCACAAGCAGTGATCACCTCAAATTTGTCATTTTGGAGATAAATCTTTATTATATCCAGAATATCCTCGTCATCGTCTACTACCAATACACTGTATCCCTTCATGCAAATGTCCCCCTTACTGCAATTCACAATTAAAACAATAATTTTATTATAACATGTTCTATAATTTTACGCTTTTTGCAGATTTGATAAAATTAAATCTTTCCGCAAAACATGAGAAGAAGTAAATCATTATAAATGTACAGGGAAATGAATAACGGGGCTGGCCTTCAGAAATAAAATACACAAGGGCAAACATGTAAAAACAGATAAGATTGTATATTGAATAGCGATCTACAGACTTTTTACCTGAAAATCCCTTAATTGTTATTACACTGTATACAAGCAGCATGACTACAGCAGGAACAAATACCACATATCTTGCAGCATAGGCGTAAAATGAAAATATGAATTTAAAAATTGGGTTTACATTTGCACCATTGAAACTATAGTCTATTTCACTGAAGCCGATATAGGTAATAAACAGCCGTTTGAACCCAAGCTGAACAAATTCTGCTGGATGTGCTTTTATCCATTTCCGTGCTGCCCTGGAGAGCATTTTGTTTTTATCCGTAGCATTGGCATTTATATATTCAGTCTTTTTTACAACAGAATTGCGCACATTTCTGGCATCCATCCACAAGCCATATCTGTTCTGGGAATTATTGTTTACATAAAGTACTATTCCCCCATTGTTGGATATAAAAGTGAACTGCCCCAGGAGTCTGGTATTTCTATATAACCATGGGGATATGGCTACAGCACTTATTATAAATACTATAATTGAATGTTTTAATACTGCCGAAAACTTCATTTTGAAGCACAGTTCCACTATAAAAACCAGAAGAAAAAATCCCAGGAAAAATGGTTTTACCATGGCACCCGCAGCTGTCAGTACGCCAATCAGTATGTATTTGTGTTTAACATCATAGAAGTATAAAAACGTTATTAAAAGCAATATGGCAGTAAACAGTATTTCTCCTGCTAAAATACTGTTGTAGAATATATTGCTGGGGAAAACAACAAATAGACCATATGTAAATTTACGCCTTTTCTCACTCAAATCTGCTTTTTTTAATATTTTATAAAAAAGTACGTAGTTTACGAATGTAAGTGTTAAATTAAAAATTTTTGCTGCTGCCAAGCTACTGCCAAAAATTCTATATACAAGCCCCAGCACAACGGGATACCCCACAGAAGTGTAGGTGTCACCCCAAGGTCCTCCAGCCGCTATCTGTCTGGCTAGTCCATCATAATAGGCAAAATCGGAAAAGGGCTGTGTATTTACCAAAAGCACCCACAGTATACTCATTAAAATTCCGAACAGAGCAGCTTTCCTATAATATTTCTCCATAACAATCCTCCTTTTGATTTTCATATCAGATTCCATTTTAAAAAAAACTTTTAAAGAATCAGTTATAAAATCTATGAAGATTTTCTGAAGATTATACTGACAAGCTGCAAAGACTTTCCTTTTGAATAAAAGAAAAATGAGAAATATAATTCCCGAGCCTAAAAGCTCAGGAAAATTGATTATCACTATTCTATAACTTTTTACAATTTTAAATATGTATTTTAACCCTCTACCTTTTCGGGTTCATCATATTTTTCCCCAAAAGTCTCTACAGTTACCTTTTTCATTTTTTGATCCTCATAAGGCCTGTCGTTATAATCCCTTTTTTGTGATACTATTTCATCTATCTCTTCCATTCCCTCTATAACTTTTCCAAAAGCAGCATACTGGCCGTCAAGATGAGGGGCATCATCCGTCATTATAAAGAATTGAGAGCCCGCAGAATTTGGTGCCATGGTCCTTGCCATAGAGATCACTCCCCTTGTATGTTTTAAATTATTTTTAAAATTATTCGATGAAAACTCACCTTTAATGGAATAACCTGGTCCTCCCATTCCACTACCTTCAGGATCTCCTCCCTGAATCATAAATCCGGGTATTACTCTGTGAAAAATTGTATCATCATAAAAGCTCCTGTTTATCAAAGATATAAAATTATTCACCGTATTTGGTGCAATATTTGGATAAAGTTCCATCTTTATGGTTCTGTTATTTTCCATTTCAATTGTAACTACAGGATTTTTCATTTATTTTCCCTCTTTCTATAATAAGATTTGATTGTGTATATTTATCCAATAGCTACCTGCCCTAATACTGCCACTTCTACAAGTGACAGATAAGGGCAGCTACGCTCCTGGATAACGATTTCTAAACTTCAGGTGATGTCAAAAATCCCACCTGAAGAAAGAACTCTGTTTATACTATTGAAGCTTTTATATAATTATATAATATTCACCCTGTTTATTAAAGCCCTGGATCTCTCTAGAGCTTTTCTTTGTATTTTTACCAGCCTATATTCTCCAATTTTACCTTTATAAATATATAAATAAAAAATTAAGCAAATAACAATTGAATTGATAAAAATAATAAAAAATATCATAAAAGAGTGTATTTTTTGCTTCAATTATAATATAATAATAAGGTATGTAGGTNTTTGTATTTTTACCAGCCTATATTCTCCAATTTTACCTTTATAAATATATAAATAAAAAATTAAGCAAATAACAATTGAATTGATAAAAATAATAAAAAATATCATAAAAGAGTGTATTTTTTGCTTCAATTATAATATAATAATAAGGTATGTAGGTGAGTGATTACAGAGAAATTGTAAATTCACAAAATCATGTTATACGAGAAAGAACCTATATATAAGCAAGTAACTTCTCCCAAAAGTTACTTGTTGTTTTCATTTTTTGGTTCATCTATTTTAACTTTAACATCTGTCAAAATCTTATCTTTCGAAACACCGGTCTTGCTTTCAAAAAACATTTTAAGTTTATCCTGTTTATAGCAGAAAACTGAAATAATACATAAACTCAATATCTCGGTAATTGAAAGCACTACAATGCACAGGAAGAAAAAGTTCATTCACATTACCCCCTTCCATTGTGCCAACCTGTCATCCCTGTAACCACCCATACAGTAATGATAGAAAGGGGTACTTCTATATAACATGAATCATTACTATTAAATACATTATAGCATAATAATGGTAATGATTAAAAGATACCAAGTTTATGTATTTTTTATATTTATGTGAACAAATCAAAAATGAGAGGTAGATAAGATACAGGTACATTAATATCAGCCATAAATATGAATGATTGTTTTTCCTATATTTTTTATCCTTTTTTCACTCTGTCCCAGCAAAAAATTGACATAGTAATTCTGCCACTCCCTTTCCATGTTTCCTCTACAGTTTATCAACTGCTCGTGTGTAAGTTTAAAGGAGCTGCATGCCAGATCATCATAAAATACAGTTTTCCCCAATAGGGCAAGAAAAGTATCATCAAGAGATTCAAATACCTCACATAGAGTTAAAAAAGCACATTGTTCAATAAGTATTTGAAAAACACTGATCGGTGATTGTGAAATATCTATTTTATATTTTTCCCCATAGCCTTTAAGTATTTCTAAAATAGATGATTCCTTAAAAAAATTGCAGAATTCTGTTTCAACTTTCAATTTTTCAAGATACTGTTTTATGTAAAAAATTCCTTTTATATTCATATCATCAAAAACAAGAGGATAATCCATACTGGAGTATGTATCCTGCGCCCCAAAAATTATATCATAATTTTTAAAAAAATCCGGCAGTGCAGCATCTATCGTATCATTATACATCTTAACTGGAACCCGAAGTCTATTTTCTTTTATTTCTTCGTAAAGTTTTTCACATTGGCAGAAAGTTTCTTTTAAAATTTCAATCCCCTTTTTATAAATTTCAAGTATATTTCCTTTTGAAATTAAAAAAGACCTGCTGGAGTCTTGCTGATTTTGAACACAGGCATTAACTGCATAATAAATCGAACCTAAAATACGAAAAGCAGTATCTTCCTTTATGGAACTGCCCTTTCCCCTTGTATATTTCACTATTAGGTTTTGAAAAATTGACATTATATCTCCTTCCAATGTTACTCCTCCTCTTCCCTACAAGTAAGCTTTTTACCATGCCTGAAATTATTTATAATTTTTTCAGTACCTTTTCCCATTACAAGTTCCATGGAACCATTATAGACATTTCCATAAAAAAACATTAAGGCTTCCAATACCTGTTTATCAGGTAAAAAGTCTGACGTACAGTTTTTTACATAGTGAAAAATCGCATACATATCATTGATTGTTTCCACTAAATTATCCTGATTTACATAAGGAGATTTTCCAATTTTTCTTATAATGAATTCAATTATATCCAGATTGAGCTCAATTCTACCCTGACTTTTCAAGGTGCTGTTTTTTGCATTTATTATATCTTTTATATCCTCTACACCAAGAACAAGATTGTACTTACTTAACTCGGCATTTAACTTGAAAATTTCATCTATGCTGTTAGATTTTTTAGATTTACTTACTGAGTCAAATATTTTGGGCAAATTCATGACTTTTCCTCCTAAAAATTTAATTTAGTACATTTGACATATAATTTATTTTGTGATAACATATGATATATTGGGTTTTTGTATGTATTTTTAATTTATTATATCATACCAATATATAAAAACAAGCCATTTCTATTTTTTTCTACCTCAAATTATCTCATCTCATTATTAATATTCTTTAATAATCTTATAATATAATCATAATCTACAAGTGGTATATTAAAAATATTGTTGTAATTATTTAAAAATCACTATTATCAGGGGGAAATTTCAAATGGAAAAGCTTACAAAATATTTATATATAATATCTTTTGACGGACTTGCCACTTTAGATTTTAAATACATCTCTTCTTTACCTAACTTTAAAAAATTTCTTGCCGAAGCTTCCTATTGTAAAAAAGTATACAGTGTTTACCCCTCCCTAACATATCCTGCCCATGCCAGCATTGTCACGGGAAAGTATCCCAAAAATCACGGAATAGTAAACAATACCTTATTACAGCCTAATAGAAAATCACCGGACTGGTACTGGGACAGACAATATATAAAAGGAGACACAATTTATGATCTTGCAATAGACAGGGGAATGACAGTAGCAGCCTTGTTATGGCCTATCACAGCAAAATCCAGAATACAATACAACATGCCGGAGATTTTTCCCAATAGGTCCTGGCAAAATCAAACTATAGTATCTTTATTGAATGGAAACCCTTTATTTGAATTTCAACTAAATCAGAAATTTGGTTATTTGAGAGATGGTATGAAGGAACCTGAATTAGATAATTTTACCCATGAATCACTTCTATATACTATAAAAAACAAGAAATCTGATATAACATTTGTCCACTATTCCGATTTGGATTCTATGCGCCACTGCAGTGGATTTTATTCTGAAGAAGCAAATGCCGCACTTCTAAGGCATGACAAAAGGTTAGGTGAAATAATTATAACCTTGAAAGAAAATGATATGTATAACGACAGCACAATTATAATTTTAGGTGATCACAGCAGCATGGATGAGGATAAAATTATAGAACTCAATGTATTATTGAAAAACAATGGATATATTGATGTAGACGAAAGAGGGAAAATTAAAAACTACAGGGCAATATCAAAAAATTGTGATGGCTGTGCCTATATATATTTAAAGAACAAAGACGATAAATTGTTGATAGACAAACTCTATTCTCTTATAGAAAATTTCAATAAAGAAAATCAATGTATCGAAGAAATATACAAAAAAGATATTGTAATGAAATTAGGCGCTGATCCAAATTGTGCTTTTATGGTTGAAGCAAAAAAGGGATTTTATTTTCTTGATGACACGGTGGGAGACATAATAAAATATATAAAACCGGAAGATGTGAGCAGCTCACATAATATCACAAGAGCCACCCACGGGTACTCGCCATACAGAAAAGACTATACAACCGTCTTTATGGCAAGCGGCAGAGGAGTAAAAAGAGGTGTAGTTGTAGATGATATGAATTTGGTTGATGAAGGACCAACTATGGCAAAATTGCTTGGAATTGAGTTAAAAGATGCAGACGGAAGAATTATAAATGAAATATTGGAGTAATAAGTTGATGTCAATCTACTTATTTATGACATTATCTAACACCCGAAGATAATTTTCACAACCTATTTTCTCAATATCTTTACTGTTGTAACCACGATTTGAAAGTATTTTTAATACCTTATTTGCTTCTCCATGCCCTTTTATAACATCAAATGATATTCTAGAGTTGCTATATATTTGTCCACTTTCTTCAAAACGATCGCAGAAATCAAATCCGAAACCAACATGATCTATCCCTGCCAAATTAACAATATAATCAATGTGTTTTGCTAAATATTCAGCATTTGAATCTTCATCATTATCGGCTACCATAATACTGGATGCATTAACACATATTATGCCACCTCTGTTTGCAATCGCCTTTATTTGAAAATCTGTAAGGTTTCTTTTTATATTAGATAAAGCTCTACTATTAGAATGTGATGCGATAAATGGATTTTTTGTAAATTTAAGTACATCATCAAATCCTTCATCATTCAAATGGCTTACGTCTATAAGCATCCCTAATTTTTCTGCTTCCTTTATAAGGTTAAATCCAAAATCGGTCAAACCTCCTTTACGGCCTTCAGGAACGTCTGTATAGTGACACCCATCTGCTGCATAATTTCTTCTACTCCAGGTAAGTCCTAACCCTCTTACGCCGAGTTTGTAGAAAATTTTTAAAAGATCAAGATCATTGTATAAAGGCTCTACCCCCTCAAAAGATAAAATAATACCTAATTTTTTATCTTTAATTGCACTCATTACATCATTAAAATTTTTACAAAGCATAAGTTTATTGATTTTTTTAATAGGAAAGTATACACTTATAAAAGGGCAGCTGTAAAATATTAATTAAAAGGGGAGTTATGCTTTGAATCCGGAAATATTTAAAAAGCTTAGATTAAAAAAAGGATATACACTAGCTGATATGTGTCAAATGACAGGATATACAGCAAGCTTTCTTTCACAATTAGAAAGAGGATTAAAAAAGCCCTCACTTAATTCTTTAAGGAAAATTGCTGAATGTCTTGAAGTTCCTATAATATTTTTCTTTATGGAAGATAACAATATACATTCCAGTGAAAATAGCACTGATAATAGATGCGTTGTTATACATAAAAATAGCAGAGATAAACTAGTATTACCAGGAATCACTGCAGAATATGAATTGTTAACGCCAAATTCAATGGATTCAAAAGTTAAACCTGAAATAATTGGGCTATATTACAAATTAGATTTAGGTTGCTGGAGTTCTGAAAAAATGATTACTCATAAGGCTGATGAAAGTATTATTGTACTAAAAGGAAAAGTAAAAGTTTATGCAGGAGATTCTGTATATGAACTTGAAGAAGGTGACAGTATATTAATAAAGAAAAATACACCTCATAATATTTTAAATTGTGGAGAAGAAATATCTGTTAATTTAAGTTATACAAAAAATGATTATTTTCTATAAAAAGGCTAAACGATACCAATAATACATAGTATCTCCTGTTGTACTGTCACATACAAAAAATATATCAATACAGCAATCTCTCGTCACATTGTCAGGAAATAAAAGGAAATCACGTGGGTAAATCCAGTTACAACAATTATACGTAACTGGATTGTAGTTGCATATAATTGCTGCTGGAAATTAATTTAAATTATTTGCGGAATTCCCCTGTATTTATTTCAGAAGATTTCCTGCTGCTTTTACTCTTATTCTAGTTGCATTTCCCGGAATATATGCCAGCGGTACGTCATCAATATCTACAATTTCTATAGATTCAGGATCAGCCCCTGCTTTAATTGCCTGTTCAATCGCCATATTTTTGGCTTCCTTAATAGCCTCTTCACGTCCAATTTTATCCAATATAAATATTTTCTCAACTTGTCCACTTATTTGAGCTATTGCTGCCCCAATGGCGTTCGCCACATCAAAATAATCAGGTCTTATAACTTCTGATGCCCCTGATAATTTATCTGGAAGAAGTACACTTCCTCCTCCTACCAATACAACCTTCATATCATTTGCATTTGTTTTTATCCTATCAATTGCTGATTCTGCCATAATTATCATCCTTTTATATACTTCTTCTGCCATATTTAAGTGAACACCATTTATTTTTTTATCATGACCTATTTTAGCCACTCCAAGTAAAGTTGCTATATCCGAAGCAGTAAGTGTATCTCCCCCGAAACACATGGCCTTTTCTGTAAGTTTATATCCAACGCTATCAGGTCCAATTGAAACTTTATTACCACTTTTTCGTATAACAGTTCCTCCACCGAGACCTATAGATACAAGATCCGGCATACGGAAATTTGTCCTTACACCACCTATTTCAACTGCAGTAGAAGATTCTCTTGGAAATCCATTTACAAGTACGCCAATATCTGTAGTCGTACCTCCTACATCAACAACTAGTGCATTTTTTTGTTTTGCAAGATAAGAAGCTCCCCTAAGACTATTAGTCGGTCCACAAGCAATAGTAAATATAGGGTATTTCATGGCATAATCTACTGACATAAGTGTACCATCATTTTGTCCAATATAAACTTGACAATCTATATTTTCATTTTTAAGTGCTTTTATGAATCCTTTCACTGTAGTTTTTGCCACATCAACTAATGATGCATTCAATATATTTGCATTTTCACGTTCTAAAAATCCTATACTGCCTATTTCGGATGACAGTGACACTGGTACATCCGGCATTTCTTCTTTAAAAATTTCTGCTGCCTTAATTTCATGCTGATTTGACACAGGTGAAAATACAGACGTAATTTCTATAGAATTAACTTTTCCCTTTATTTCACTGGCTATTTTTCTCAAGTATTTTTTATCAAGTGTTGAAATTTCATTTCCATTAAATTCAAATCCACCTTTAACTATGTAGCTAAAGTTACCTATCGCTTCTTTAAGCTCCTCAGGCCATCCTGTCATTGGTTTTATTGCAGTTGTAGCAGGGTATCCAATTCTTATGATACCAACCTTATTCAATCTTTTGCGTTCGACAATTGCATTGGTACAGTGCGTAGTTCCAAGCATGGCATATTTTATATCTTCTCTCGGTACACTACTCATTTTCAAAACTTCCAAAAGTGCCTTATATATCCCTGAACTTACATCCAAAGTAGTTGGGGTTTTTGTTTTTACCACAGGTGTCAGATTTTCATCAAGAATTACTGCATCTGTATTAGTTCCACCAACATCTATACCAATTCTATACTTCATTTTAAAATTCCCCCATTCTGCTTTTAATTCTCTGCTCAATAGGAACATAGTCTACATCGTAACCAAAATATCTTGGCCCTACAGTCTTAATTCCATCTTTGGTCCTCCATTTTTCATCGCAAGGTATACAAATTACTATTCCTCTATTTCCATATCTAAGAGTTTCTGTTGTTATAGCATGTCCTGTTTCAATATCAAGTACCACAATAAGATCTGGAGCCGTAGCCAGTATTTCTCCCTCATTAGTTTGTACTATTAAATTTTCATTTTGGAACTCTATTTTAATGGATTTCCCCTTATACTCGTCGATGCCCGTCATTTTACTTTCTCCACGTACAAATCCACCGTCTGTTTTTCTCAATATGTCACATACCTTGCCTTTGAATAATTCAAATCCTCCACTTACCTTAAGCACTGCATCAACAGGATTTGTATTTTTATTTTTTGCTATTCTTATTGCACGTCCAACTTCTTCAGTTTTAGTTACAATTCCCCTAATTGAAGTTTTTTTAACTTGAGATCCAGTCATAGTGTAGCTTGCCATCATTGTCGATCCACCCGATGCTACAGTTACAGCCCTAGCTAAAGTTTCACTCCACTTATTGCTTACAGTATTAAACATTGTGGCATTTCCCTTTTCATCACACACTACCAGAGGAGTTGATTTTACTCCGCCAAGGCTAAAAGTTACCATTTGAATTTCCGGAAAAGCCCTTCCCATCCCGTCTCCATCCACAATGGGCATTCCCAATGTTGCTGCTACTGCAAAAGGTATCATAGAATTGAGTCCCCCCGCCTCAAATGGTATTGTAGCAAAAATTTCTTTGCCAAGATAATCTTTTAAAAGTGAAAAAGCATTTATGGCTTCTTTGCCATTAGGAATTTTCTCAATTAAAATAGTTGGCGCTCCCATCATATTAGTTGGTACAACAATTGCATCATCTGGCACTTCATCTACATCAAGCATTGTGACTTCTCCATGAGTCTTAATGGCATCGATAGCCATAAGTTTACCAACATATGGGTCTCCACCGCCTCCTGTACCATACACTGCAGCTCCTGCCGCTATATCTTCAATTTCCTTGACGCCTATTTTTCTCATACCTTTACTCCCTTTCATCTATCAATTGAACTAATTTATTTGATACATCATTAAGCATCTGTTCAAATGCTGTATTGTCACTCATACACAACAATTTTTCTCTATTTATAATGTTGGCTATTTCAACTAATTTTTTATCCTTGACAAGATCCAATTCATCAAATAGTTCAATTATCTTTTGAGCCGTATCAATAAGTCTAAGTGAGCCATATATTTTAGGTTCATCTATACACCCAACTGCACTTGAAACAATATAAGCAAGTAATTGAATCAGCTTTTCACTCATATTTTTTCCTCCCACTTGTTATAGAAAACAACATCTTCTAACTTTTTTTTGGGAGGCGATTTAGGCTCATTTTGAGGATATCCAATACTTATTATCAAGTCTGGTGATATATAATCAGGAAGTTTTAATATTTTTCTAACCGCCTCACCATTAAAAGACTTGACTGGGCATGTTCCCCATCCTCTCTCTGTGGCTAGAAGAATAATATTTTCCGATGCCATAGAAACATCCATTATTGCCATCTCATCACTTCCCAATTTTCCTCCCCTATCATATGCTAGCTTTCTATTAGAACAAACTACGATTATACATGGTGGTTTTCCAATTAATCCCGGGCTAAAAGGAAAGATCTTATTTAATTGTTTTATATCATCCATAATTCCAAACAGCCATGACTGAATGTTACTGCCAGAGGGAGCTGTAACAGCCCCTTCAAGCAATTTCATAACTTCAGATCTGGCAATAGCCTTTTTGGAGAATGCTCTGATGCTTCTCCTTTTTTTCATAATATTTAATAATGTACTATCCGCCATATTTTCCCTCCTAGATATTTTTATCCGAATATTGCTATTTATTTAGGATATTCCATATACTACGTGATTTTTTTGGAGATCTCGGATATGACATTCTGCTATGACTTAAGCCGAGCAATACTAAAGATTCCAGATATCTAACCGACACAGATACTGGATATATTACAGGTACATCATATCTTTTATCATGCAATAACCCCATTAACTTTTCACTAACCCCTATCATACCGGTACAGCCCAGTATTAAAAGTTGTGCATTATATTTTTCTATAGCTTCAATTGCCAATTTAAATAAAGATTGTATTAGGCGATCTTTCTCACCTAATTCTAAAACTGGAATGTTAACAGCCTTAACTGATGCAAGCTTTGCTGCAACTCCTGCATCATAAGCTATTCTCTCAATAATGGGAACAACACCATCTGTAACAGTAATTACTGAAAACCTAGTTGAAAGATCTGCAGCACATAACATAGATGTTCTACATGGACCAACTACAGGAATATCAACCAGCTCACGTAATGCATCCAATCCAGGATCTCCCATACAACTGACAAATATACCATCATACCCTTGTTTAGCGGCGTCCAATCCAACTTTAATAATACCAGGCGCAGCTAATGCTTCATCAAAAGAGCATTCAATTGACTCTGTTCCATAGGGAACCCTTTCAACATCAATTTGTACTTTAGAAGATGCAAAGCCTTGTGCTTCAGCAATAGATTTTTTTTCGAAATCTTCATCTGTAATAGGACTTATATATTTGATTTTCATATTTGTATAATCATTCCTTTCGTTTCACTAATTTCAAACCAGAATTACTGACTTGCGGCATATATTTCAATATTTAACCAATATACTTATCTGTCTGAGCAAATTTAGCATTAGTCTGGCCTTTGAAAGCAGCATAAATTTTCATTAAAACATAGTATGTTACCACAGCTGTGATGATAGAATTTAAGGATGAAATTCCCTGCTTAACAAAATACCCTACCATAAATGCACATAGCCATGATATTATTGTTATTGGATTCCATGATTCACAAGAATCAGGCAAATTTCCATTTTGTCTCGCTTCATCCAAAACAGTTCTATCCCTTTTTAATATAAAGTAATCCACTACCATAATTCCTGCAATTGGAGGTACAAATACACCTAAAAATGTCAGATAGGCGACAAAATAATTCATTATTCCAATGGCAGATAACAAAGTACCAAATATGCCAATTACTACAGTTATAGTACTTCTATTAAATTTTTTCTTAAATATGGTGCTAAGTACAGTAGTCAAGCCCAAACTTGAAGAGTATAAATTTATATCATTTATTTTTACAGTTGAGAAAATTACAATTGCAACACCTAACCATCCAGATAAAGAATACATTATTGTCATTATGTCACTGGATTTAACAACATGAGCCATTAGAACTGCAATCATGCACATACTAAGTTCTCCAACAAATGTGCTAATTAGTATCATCCAGAATACTTGTTTACTATTTGAAAGGAATCGACATATATCAGGGGTCATAACTGCTCCAACAATAAAACCACCTGCCACCATAGTAGTTCCAACTGAAAGTGACATAGAAGGACCAGGCTGCGTTGAAGTTAAAAGTGTTGATATATTTGTGTTGCTTAACATTTTAACTGTTGCTATTCCTACAGCCAGTAAAAATAACGGAAGCGCAATATTAGCAGTATAACTCAACATTTTAAATCCATAAACTACTATGGCAACAATTGAAAGGCCGGTAATAATTGCCCATATTTGAGCATTAAAAATCTTAGTAGCATTAAACATTCCTTCCGCACATACAGAATTTTGTACTCCAAACCATCCTATACATCCTATAGCTATAATCAATCCAACTATTGTAGAGCCTAAATTCCCAAAACCTGACCACTTTGACAATAAGCTTGTTGACAATCCTTCTCTAGCAGCTATAATTCCCAATGCAACGCCAACTATTTGTAAAATTACACTTCCAAGCAAAACTGACAATAGTGCTTTGTTAAATGTCATGCCATATCCCAATGATGCACCAAGCATTAACTGTGATACACAAGCAAAGCCCCCTAATCTGACTACAGTTACCTGCCAAAAATTTTGTTTTGCAGTTTTTGGAACACGCTCTAGAGAATAATCATCTTTAGTTTCTCTGTTACTCATATTTGTCCTCCTCCTGTTTTAATAATTTCAATATTTGATTACTTATAACATTGTGCCTAAATTAGTTTTTTTGTGGTATTATAATTATAATAATTTAACCTGTAGTTAATTAACTCACAGTGAATATGGTATTAATTTATATTATAAAGCTATTTATCAATTTGTCAATAATTTAATCAAATTTGTTATTAAATATCAATTTAATGATTATTTTATTATTGAAATCGTTAATAATTAAAATATAAATTATAAAACTGTCTATTTGATAAAGCTATTTCTTATACTAATAAAAACAAATATATCTTTATATATAAAAAAAGTTGAGAATTATTGTTTCTCAACTTTTTTATACATATACCAAGAACTAATGGACCAATTTTTTATTTTGGAAATAATTGATCAGGCATATTCAATTATAAAAAATTCTAACGTATATATGAAACTTTTTCTTTCTGCAGGGCATCTTTAAGCCACATTGGGTGCATGGGCAAAAGATTTTTTGGTAAACGGTCAAAATCAAAATAATCTACATCCAATGTTTCTTCTCCACTTTTAATTAAATTGCCCCCCACAACTTCACATTCAAAACAGGTTGTAATAAAATGGTCTATCTTGCCACTTGGATATGAAAAAACTTGTGAAAGGGGGTTTGAATAAACTCCAATTAATCTATTGACCTTAACTTTCAAACCGGTTTCCTCCATAATTTCTCTGATAATTGCTTCTTCTACGGTTTCTCCAGGTTCAACATGTCCTGAAGGAATACCCCACAATCCATTATCCACACGTTTCATCAGAAGAACTTTTTTATGCCTGTCAAATATGATGCCTGCAACTCCTGCTTTAACACCATCATTAGGCCAGGGAAAAGAAGGTGAAGCCCACTTTTTCACAGCTAAATTATCATCAAATAATCCCTTTAAATTTGAAATAACAGCATCGGGATTACGAAAATCCCTGGCAGATGGAAAGCTATTTGTCTTTTTATTCGATACTAGAATGGCTTGTATTCCCATCTGATGTGCTCCTAAGATATCGCTATATGAATTGTCACCTATCATTACTGCCCTAGAAGGTACTTTTAAATCCTCAAGAGCTTTCTTAAACATATAGGGATAGGGTTTTCCTATAATTACAGGCTTTTTTTCTGATGCTACCTCAACTGCTTTCACAATTGCCCCAACTGCCGGTAAAAGGCCTTCTGTACCTGGAAAATTTCTATCATTGTTTGTCCCAATAAATTTTGCACCATTATCAATTAATTGCACTGCTTTTTTAATATCACGAAGACGCAATTTATCATCCCAGCCCACTACAACTGCTTCTGCACTCATCGTATCATCAATTAAAATTCCGGCTTGTTTACACTCCCACTTTGAATTTTCATCTCCAAGGACAAATACAGTCTTTATATTTTTCTTCTTCAAGTATTGAGCTGTAACCCAACTTGCTGTAATTACTTCTTCACTATGTGCCTCTATGCCAATTTTATTTAAACGTTTCACCATTTTTTCCCGCGTTGTGCAGGGGTTATTTGTTAAAAATCTAATCGCTTTTCTATTTCTTCGAAGAAGTTCAAGGCATTCTACTGCCCCTGGAAGAGGATTGCCTTCTATATAGATAACTCCATCTAGATCAAATAAAAATACATCAAATTCATCAGCTGCCATGTACTCTCTCTCCTTTAATTTTATTCAGTAACGTTTTCAACTATATAAAAGTAGCATTTCTATTGTATATACTGTATTTATTTCATATTAGAAAAATATCAACGGGTTTTACCTTTAAATTATATCATAGACATCACATGTCATTTTCTTCTTCATCTAATTTTTTTGATATTTTTTTCTACTACTAATTTTTTACACCCTACAGATCATTTCATGAAATTTCGAATAAAAAACTCCCTTAAGTAAAAGCTATGTTAATGAATGGAGGTGTCTTTATGTCAAAATCAATACATGATAAAACTAAGGATATAAAACAAAAAAAAGGTAAAAATACTCAGCCTATAGGTAACAGTGACTTTGAATCAAAAACACGCTGGAAAGTTTACAGCAGTAAAAAGGGATATCAGATTTGTGGAAGGGATACTCATTCTGAACAGTAATTTTCATGAGAAAGCTCCACCTAAATCTAACAATCACTTAATTTGAGGAGGTAGATAAAATGCCAAAAAGAACTACTAAAATAATTGCCGGGTTAATTACTTTAATTTTGTTAAATATCAGCCCTGTAATGGTTCATGCCCTGTCACCCGACAATGTACCCATAACAAGTCAGACCGTTTTGAAAAGCAATAAAAATCATAAACATCCTGATTATAAATTTCGTCTTGATAAACTAGTAAAAGATGGTATAATAACAAAAGATCAGGAAAACATAGTACTGAATTCAATAAAACATGATGATTTCCGAAAATTTATGAAAGAGAAACATAAATGCTCTAAAAATAAATTAGATGTTCTAGTTAAAAATGGTACGATAACCAAGAAGCAAAAATCAGCCATACAAAAGTTATTTTCCTCTTCCAGAAAACAGGGAAAAAATTTCAAAAATTATTTTAACAATGGGTTGAATGAATTAGTAACTAAGGGAACTTTAAATAAAGAGCAAAAAAATGCTGTACAAAATTTATTTATTTCCTGTAGAAAAGAACACATAAAAAATATGACTGAATTTTTCAGGAATAGATTGGATACTTTAGTAAGCAAAGGTACAATTACTAAAATACAAGAAAAATCCATAATAAAGAGTTTGACAGATTTTAGGCATACTTCATAGCTTTGTCCATAAATATATTTAATTTAAAATTTCACATGTTATTGCTGCTCGGCGAGGCAGCAATAACATATGGATACCTCAGAATGCAGACTTAAATCACTCATTTAAATCTATTCTAAATTTTAGATCTTCTCTGAACTCAAAATTGCTGAGATCAGTCGTTTTTAAAGTATATTTCTTATTGGAATCCAGTGCTGGAAATACTATTGTAAATTCATTGGGATGTTTATCATCCAATCTGTCAATATACCTCTTAGGAGCGAGATCTTTTCCAGAATTGTCTTTTACAAAGAGGTTGGTTGCCTGAAAATAGGGAGCCTTTCCAACGGCTGTAAATCTAATTGTAGTTGAATTGCTTTCAGTTTTAATTTCATTTATTATGAGTTTACCCATCCTGCCCTGGGGAAGTTCTATGGGATATTTTCCATCTATGACTCTGTATATTTCTTCAGGTTTATTCCCCTTCATCTTATATGAAACTTTTTTACCATTCTTGTCTGTATATGTTCCTCCTGCACCTGTAGAATAAATATTGCAGGGAATAACAGTCAAATATTTCGGGATACGTTTTACGCTCATATAATTCATCTCGGCAGAGAAAGTCCCTGGAAAATCACCAGTAATACCACCGCCTTTAGGCAGAAGCTGTACTCCATTATCATCAAAAACAATCCAGTAATTGTAGTTGAATACATTGTTATAAGAATTATTGGATGAATCAGATATATATTTTTTTGTTTTAACATTTCCACTTACAAAAATAGAGGTATCTATAGGGGAAAATACTATTTTGTCTATATTTGCAGTGCTGTCTGGCAAATCGATTTTCTTATCTGGTTTAAATATACGGCTATTCTTAACCAGTTCATCCTTAGATATACTGAATTCAAAATTCCATTTACCTCTTATATTGGATAGTTCATCAATATTTAAATCCACATTGAAATTAGAAGAATTCTTGAATAAATCAGTATGAATTTCTTCAGTTCCCACGTAAGTGCAGCTGTTAATATAATTTCCAGAGGCAGAGCCAGTAGAACCATCTATATATTTTCCATTTATTTTTAAAAACCTAGATAGACTTGAAGATTCCAGGCCTTCAATTTTTTTATTGCTTTTTACAGTATAACCTATAATCAATTTTGAACCATCGGTCATGGCCTCATTTATGGTAAGAGTTACTCCATTGCTTGTAACACTTTTATTTATGAGCTGAGAATATTTAGAATAGTTTCCATGAGAACCCAATCTATCATTTAGAGTTTGAATTATAGAATTTAAAATTGGAATATTTTCGGCAAAAGCAGGAGAAACCATGCCTATACCTGTAATGCTGATTAAACTAATAGCTGCCGCAATTGAAGCACATTTTAGAAATTTAAAATTTCTCTTTCTGTTAATTCTTTTATTTAATCCATAGCTTTCTGCTATATTTTCTATATTTTCGCATAAAAAATACCTTCTTATAAATATTTGCTTATCCAGATCTTTCATATCATTTATTGCTCTCAAAATCTCTTTTCTATTCTCTTTTGATATTATTGTATGTTCCGTATTAATATCACATTGGAAATCGTAGTTATCTACACTATCGTTTGTACTTTCATTGAAAAGTTTTCTTTTATAATCTATAGCCTTATACTTTGCTATAGCAGTTATCCAGTATTTAAATTTCCCCTTTTCCGGATCAAAACTCCATATATTGTTCCAAACAGCCCAGAATACATCATTAACACATTCTTCTGAGTGTTGAAGCTGAAATTTGGAATTCAGCACTGTCCGCACCACCTTAAAAACCAGATTGCTATATTTGTCCACTGCAAATTCCAATGCTTTTGAATTTTTCTCTTTTATTTGTTCCACAAAATTATTTTCATCTATATTCACATTTTTCCTCCTTAAGAAGCTTTCATAATTTAATACGAAGCCATGATAGATTTTCTGACATCAGATTTTGTACTTTGATTGTAAACATAAAAAACTAGCTTAATCAATGCACTAAGCTAGTATCATTCTGAATATATATTCAATATTTTTATCTTCCGGAATCAATATAAAATATTCACTGAAATCAACATTATATTTTGGCCAGCAAATTCATTTCAACTTTTTTCCCGCTGGAATCAATGACTTCAACTCCCTGAAATCTGGCATAGTTTGCTTTAACTCCTTCATCTAGATCAATTCGTATTCTCTTATTTGCCAGGTGCGCCGCAGCCCGGTCATATTCCCTGCACTCTTCCATCTGCTTCTTTATCCTATATATTTTCTTCTTAGCAGAATTTCTCTCTCTTGATGAATAATCTTCCGAATCAACTATAAGCCTCTGTCTCTCAATTTCAGTCCCATATTTTCTCTGAAGCACGTGCAGATAATCCATCCTGACTTTAGCTACAGTCTGATCGCTGTACCTGTGCATATAAATAAGCGCCTTGAATCCGTTGCTTTTCCCGGAATCGAAGAGCCAGTAAATAGGTCTCTTCTTATAGTTCTTTACATGATCACTGTAAAATTCTCCGACAAAATATCTCCTAAGCGACTGCCTTGCCGTTTCAGAAGATTTCCTCCCTATGGAATCGGCTATAAAATCCAGATTTTCCTCCAAAGTGTCTTCCCCGTACACAATCTTCACAAATTTGATAAATTTTGAAACTATGTCATCTTCAAAATACTCATCTTCCGTAATGGGAATGACATTGTCCCTGTCAGGAGCAAAGGTGGCATCTGTCCAAAAGTCCGATATGAAATTTCCGTCATTGTCTCTCTCTATTTTTCTAACCTGCCAGGTTTCTCCTCCAGGCTGTGAATTGCCCACCCTAAAATGAGAACTGAACTCACCTCCCGCATATATAAGACCTTCTACATCAACGGAGTACCTGCCGAACATGCATCCTACAGCATAGGATATAAATGATTTTATGTCCCTCTCTCTGTCCGCCTTTCTGACAGTAACATCCCTATCCTCCTCTTCAGGTACAATCTCCTCCTGAAGCCCATAGATACGGATGAATATCCCGTTAAGCTCTTCTTCATTATGCTTTAACTGCTGAAACTGCCTGTCTGCAAAGGACTTCCATATATCAAAAGCATCGGATAAGCGGGTGGTTTTAAGCGGATAGTTATTAGTACTTCTCCTATTCCCGTTGCCTGCCGTGAGCTTTCCGCTATCGGCCAGTAAAAGTGGGTGAATTTTAAAATCCCAGGACGTTTCAAAAGAATCCCAGTCATTCTTTGAAATTTCTATATTGTTTCTGGTTAATTCCATAATGTCTCTTTTGATGTCACTATTGTCATGTAAAATCAATGGTATTTTCTTAATATCTCCAACCTGAAAATTAATTGTAGGTGCTATTATCTTTAAAACCTCATAGGTAATTTTCGAATTCATCAATGCCAAGACATATTCAAGAAAAGTTTCTTTAGGAAATATTGAGGAGCCTCCTACATCAAACAAAAAACCTTGCTGACTTAATCTTGCTGCAAAATTAAAAGTACTAATTAGAGACCAGGTTACTCCCTTTTTAAAATAAAAATCTTCATTTCTTATTACTGATGATTTATAGTTTTTAATTTCATATCCATTGTGCTTCCAGTTGACGACAAATTCATTATTACCATACCACTTTCTAAAATCTCCTCCCTTATTATATGGGAACCACTTCTTCGAACTCTTTTCTGCAGTACTTGCATTTTTATATCTTATACCCATAGAATCTCTGTTTACCTCAAACCATAACCTTGTAAATCTGTTATTGTCTGCTGTTGCCATTCCCTGTTTTGGCTCTGCAATATTACCCAAAGGTGCTGTATTCTCAAACAACCTTTTCATATTATCACTAATCCAATACGCTATTGGACAACCGGGTAAACATTTGAATACACTTTCACTGCAATCATATATTCCAAAACCACTTTTTATAATACTTATCGTTTTTACTTCTTTTTTCCTGGATGACATATTCACTAATCTAATGTATCTACCTTTATATTTGCTGTTGGCAAACTTTCTCTGAACAAAAGCAGTAGATTGTACAACCTCCCCGGCTATTTCATCAAATGTTCTAGCACCTAAATGCAGCATGTTTATTGTAACTTCATTATCCAGCATCTTTTCTCTCAATTTATAATAGGATGATAGAAACATCCACGAATGCTGACTGATCACGGCATATATACAATTATCACCTGAAAATGAACTCAATTTTTCCATAAATACAGAGAACAAATCATATTTTGAATCATTGAATTTGTCTTCCAGGTATATTTTTAGATTGCTATTCATACCTTTTCTTCCTAAATAGGGCGGATTAGTAGCACAGATTTCATATTTCCTGCCCATTATCTCAGCCTGCTTCACCAACGCTCCCATCCTGTCTAAAAGTATGCTTTTATAATCTGCAAACATCAGATTATCTTCCCCGGCTATCTCCTCAAGTCTCTGCTCTAATAATTCAAAATCAACCTTTTCAACTTCAATTATGGAACCATACTCCCCGGCATCTTTAAAGGTTTCAATTAAATACTTAACATCCTCCTTTAACTGTACACTGTGTCCTGTGGATTGTGAATTGCAGAAGTACTCCACTGCTTCTCTGCCAGTTCCATCTAAAAACTCATTACTTTCCTGTATAGAGCACAGATTGAGTTCCAGTCCATTTTTCTCTATATCCCTAAACAGCCTCCTGTTGTATTGTCTTGCCTTCATTATAAGTGTAAATGAAGCCAGCTGTACTGCCCTCTCGTCTATATCCAGCCCGTACAGATTGTTTTCAAGTATAAGCCTTGGTATTTTCCTCTCCAAATACCCTTCCCTCTTGTATATTTCATAGAATACTTCAAAGGCATAAACCAGTATATGTCCCGAGCCCATACATGGATCCAGCACTTTTATATCCTCAGGTCTGAATTTGCCGTATTGTTCTCTTATACTCTCCAGTTCTTCCTCAACTTCTGGCTCCTGCCCGGTTTCTTCAATATAATACTTCCATTTTCCCTGCAGTTCTGCATCCGGGTGACCCTCAAGCCACAGCCTTCCCAGTGAATTCTCAACCATGTATTTAACTATCCAGTCAGGAGTAAAAAGCTGTGTTGCGGCAGGTATATTCTCTTTTGTTATTTTTACATTTTTCTTAAGTGCTGCAAACACCTTATCCTTCTTCTCGGATATATAGTACTGGTACATCCATCCTATTATTTCCACTCCCTCTTTCCAGTCATCTTCCGGTATCTCCTCCACCATCTTCCCTATCACGGAACCCTTATCAAGAAGATGTGCCGGAAAGAGCAGCTCCGTATAATCACTTATTTTCTCAAACATCTGGGGCATTATACTGCCAAGTTCACTGCACTGTTTTATCAATATGTATTTATAAGCTTCTTCTCTATCTTCAGCTTTTCCACTGTCCAGAAGCCCATATACACTGTCTCCATCAAGTTTTAATTCCTCTATTGTCTCTGAAATTCTAAAAAGTACATCCGGTTCATTTTTTCCCTCTATTGAAGAAAGTATTCTCACACCAAGGGGAAGATAATTGTTAACTTCCATATATCTAAGTGCCATAAATCTGTTAAACCAGGTATAGGCGGCTTCCTCCATAACTGGCTTAAACCCCCTTTTCCTTACCTGCCCTACAAGGGCATCTCTCTGATTCTTCGGAAGCTTGAATATATCTCCACTTCCATTTAATTTGAATCCGCCCTGGATTTCCACTGCAGTGTCTATTTTCTGCCCGCCTACACCTATCAGGTTGGCTTTTTCACTAACTGCCTCTATTAAATTCTCTCTGGCCCATATGGCAAATACCTTTATCTTATTTTTATCCACGGCTGCTTTTCCCCTAACTCATCTGTTATATCAAATTTATTATGGTATTGTCTTTCAGTTCCTCCTTCAACTTACCTCTTAGAAACTCCACCACTTCATCTATATCTTGGACATTCTTTATAATTTTCTGACCCTTCACCAGTTCTCTCATGCTCAGAGTCTTTATTTTCACAACAATTTCAGGCCCTCTATCATTGTTCCTTTGCATTTTTTGAACTTTTTCTTCAACTATTATCTTCACCCATTTAAGTTTGACCTTCTCTGCCAAATCGGACATAGAAGCTATCACTGCAAAATTATCCGCACTTTCAACTCTATTGTAAAGATCTTCAAACTCCCCTCTTACCTTGTCTTCAAATATACTTTTGAAGCTGCATGTTTTCAAGACATCAAAAACTTGATCTCTGCACTTTTCTATGAATTCTTTTATTGGAATGCTCTTTTCTTCCAAAAGTACTACTACTTTGTCATTGTACTTTTCTATTAGAACAGGCAGTTCATGTATTCGAGAATAAGGTCTTTTCATTTTGAGTATCTCTCTTATTTTCTTCATAATCACATTCATGTCATCATCTATTATATATTCCTTATTTACATCATAATTTTTCAGTTTTTCCACAGCTCTGTCAAATATAATTTTCTGTTCACCTGTAGAAGAAAAGTCAATCACACCATTTTCTTTCTTATAAAAAAATGCTTTTATATCATCCACATCATCTTCATAATCCAGAAAATTCTCTTCAAGATCATATATTCTTTTGAAGAATTCCACTGTATCCGTGATCTCCATTATTTTCTGAAATAATCTTTTTCCCAATTGCAGAACCTCTTCTCCAGGATAACGCGTTCTAGAAGAAAATTTAACAAGCATTTCGTTGATCTTAGAGAGCTCATTTTTACATTCTCCTTTGAATATATCCATTATTCCATCCTCATCAGAGGGAAGGGACAGAAAATTAAACATATCCCTGCTTAAATCTCTTACCGTATCTACATATTTCTGGCTTACTCTCTCTCTGATCTTCAATATTGTCCTTTCAACATATTCCCTTTTGGTAACATAATGCACTATTTCCCTATCATTGGGGCTAATTACCTCCCCATTTAATATCACCTTGATACACTGTTTTTTAAACAACTCTATTATAACAGCAGCTATATCTAAACCCTTCCATCCATAAGGAGGGTTTGAAAATTTAGCCAATACAGTTTTAACTGTAACCTGAAGATTTCTGGATGAACTGATCTGTATATGATTTTGTATCTCATCCACCGCTAGTTTATTTGGATTTGTATCTGCAATCTCCATCTGGTTAAATTTTTTATCCACAATATCATAAAGTTCTTTTACACTATTAGTAAATTTTTCTACATAATTCAGCTTGTTGTATTTGGAATTCACCAATATTCTCAATCCACTGTTCATTCTGTCTATAGGATTCTTTTCATTTATATCTACTAAACTTCCATTTATGTATATAGGTGCTTTTTCCATTGACCCTTCTATTAAGAATTTAGCCCTTTTAGCTCTTTCTCCTCTTTCCCTGCTTTTTTTTACCTTGATATCTTCTACGGCAGCACTGGATTTTATACCGCTTTTAATTCTGAGATACTCATCTATCTTCAACATGTTTTCTATTTCATCAAGATATGAATAATCCTGTGAAATATCTAAAATAACGTTACCTTCCCTGACAGATAGAAGTTTTAATTCGGCCTCACTGGAATCACGGGGCAGTTCAAAACTTGGAGTTATTACCCTCACTCCTATTTCATTTATCTGAGAACCAATTGTTCTGTCATCTACTATTTTATTAAAAGTAAATTGATACCTTCTCGAATAGGAAAATTTAGCGCCATTATATATATCATCAAAAATGATTTCAGAAATCTTATGTGTGACTTTTCCAATATCCACGGGCATGTTGTTTATTTCTCTATTTACATCCTGTTCATCATTTGTGAGAAATACATACTCTTCTCCATTTTTCTGAATGAGTGTCTGCCTCATAAGTTTCTTCAAAGAAATCTGTACATCTTTTTTTATATGCAATTTATCTGCATCTATTCTATTTACCAACAGTGTAGATATATTTTCTATATTTGCTTTTATTTCTTTTACATACTTTAAAAGAAATAGCAGTTTCAAAACTTTCACGTCAAAGGCATCTAATTTTTCATTTTTTTCTGCATAAATTACAACTGATCTAATGGAGGAGTCCAGAAAGATCTCTATAGTTTTGTAAAAGGAGGAAAAAGGGACAAGCATCCTTGTATCTTCTTCCATATAATCCACCGCAACCTGCTGATATGCCCCCAGCAAACTTCTCTCTCCCCTGGATAGACTCTTACCGGATGCCCCATGTTCCCTCACTCCATTGAATACAGATTGAATGAGATTAAACTGATAGGGTATAAAAGGATAGACTTCTGCAAATTCCTTTTCATTCCTGTAAATTTTCATTTCTGCAGTATCTGATGTAAAAGTCAGCAGGTTTTTTATTATTGATTCCTTCTGCTCATATAACAATCTCAAATAACTTTCGGCAGTATTTTTTTTCCTAAGTATACGTTTTTTTATTACCTCGTCAACATTTGCAGAAGACAGTGAAAGCCGGATATTAAATCTTCCCTGAATTTTAGAAAAATCATTTCCCTTTACTTTTGTAAATTCATCCAGACCCTCCTGTGAAGTGACAACAACCCAGCACTTTCCACCACATTTAGTACCGAGATCTTCCACCAGAGTCTGGAGGTTTAACATGAGTTTTGTATTATCTCCAATATATTGTCCCATTTCGTCTACCATAAATATAACATGATGGTTTTTTCCCTTTGATTTAATGTATTCTTTTACCCTAGATGTAAATTTATCTATGCTAAGTGAATAATTTTCTTCACATTTATTGTACCAATTCCTTGCAGATTTTTCACTCATCTTTGTAGTTTCAGATAACGACTTTACAATTGAATCCTCCTCATAATAAAAATCCTCTCTTGATTCAAGCCATGACTTTCCGGACATCTCTTTAAAAAATCTTTTAAATTTCTCATATACACCGTCTTTAACCATCTGCCGTTCCATATTCGCTATCCATGGCATTGATCCACAAAAACCCTGCATTTCACTAAACACTTTATTAAACACATTTACAATGGCATCTTTATTCGATTTAGAATCCGCCTCTGATTTGGAGTCTATATTAAAAAGAATTACATCGGTCGGGGTATCCCCAGCCAGTTTCATATTCTCAAGAGTAAAATTATCCAATCCCTTGTCACTAAAATAATCAATAGCATTTTTACCATCTATAATTTTATTCTCCAAAAGATAGGATAATATTTTCAAAAGGTGGGACTTACCGCTTCCAAAGAATCCTGAAATCCACACCCCGTTCTTATCCGTATCTTCCAGTATACTGGTTTTATACATTTCAAAAAACTCATCTATGTGTTTCTTTAACTCACTGGTTACAACATATTCATCTAGTTCCTGTTTTACATTTTCATCATCTTCCTGCCCAACTTTGATAACACCTTTTATATCCCTGTCTATTTCTTTATAAAACATATCCTTCAAAATAAATTTCATTTTTTTGTCTCCCCCATAATTCAATACTTATCTATTAATTGAAATGCCCTGTAATAGTTGTCATCTTTTAAAATATTAAACAGCATTAGGGAGCCTCCATCATAGGTGCCTGGAAAAAACATAACAAGAGGTTGTTTTTCTATAACTCTATGCAGGTTGTTTAACACTCCATATGATCCGATTATAGGCCATGATTTTCCAACTCCAGTTAAAAATATTATATCGCTTCCGCCAATCCTGTCTGCTATATACCCTACCATAAGATCATTTTTCAATGTAAGTCTAAGAGCTTTCTTGGTTGCATTTAAAACATATTTGCTTCCTTTTTTTTTCTCCATCTCAAAGTTTTTTTCAAGATATCCCTTTGATTTTAAAATGTTCAAAATAATATCATAAAGGTCAAACTCGATTATATTGAGCCCATAGGCTTTTTTTGCCTTTTCCTCTATAAATTTAACTCTATCCCTAATTAAAAGCTCATATTTAGGATCATAATCAAAAATATAAAATCCTATTTCATCTCCAAGTCCCTTATTCTGTCTGAAATACGGATCAGCTATCCGTGGTAATATTTCATCGATCCTCTTATGTATATCCTTCATATTTTATCTCAATCTCCTACGCGGTCCAATTTTATAGTAATTATTATATCACAAATAATAATACCTTCTACAGAACCTTGTAAATTCAGAACCTGATTTAACCAACAATGAATTTCTTTCACAATAAATATAATTGAAGGCAAAAAATTTACAATATGGTAATATTATTACCACGATTTTGTAATATATTAGCGAGAAACTATTGTATATCAAGTAGTTTTTATATACTCATTTTTTATAAATATAATGGAAGGGGGAAATTAATCAATGAAAAACATCTTAAAAAAACTTCAAATTTTGCTGCTGGCATTATTTGTGGTATTGGGAAGTGGAGCCGGATCTGCAATTGCAAAGGAACAATTCGGCGATACTTACAGAGGCAGCTATATTTTATCAAATTATTTTCCAAAGAGGAATATAACTCATTCAATTTATAACTACCAGCCTCAAAACACCATAAATAGGGTTAATCTTCCAGCTAACACTGAAAAATCAGGTAATTGGGCAGGCTATATAGCTGTACCTGTTTCCCAGAACAATACTTATACAAGCGTTTCAGGAAGTTGGACAGTACCTAATATTACATCCAATCGTCAAAATGCCTCAACCGCACAATGGATAGGCTTGGGAGGAGTAAATTCTGAAGATCTCCTTCAAATGGGAACTATAGAGGAGATACAAAATGGACAACCTATAGTTGAAGTTTTTTGGGAAAAATTGCCCGATGCTGCCCAGAATATAGTTAGTATCCCAATTGGCTCAACTATCAGTGTAACTATATCCAAGGCTTCGAATTCCACATGGAATTTAACATTCACTGCAACTACGCCTAAAGGAGAAGCAGTAACAAAAACTATATCCACTACCCTTGATTCTTCCTATGAGCAGAAAATAGGCACATCCGCAGAATGGATCAGCGAAGATCCGGCTAATCAGAACAATCAGCTTCTACCTCTAGCAAACGCGGATGAGGTAAAATATCAATCGGCCAAAGTCAATGGAAATTCATTATCTGATTCCAGCAACAAAATCCACCCTGTTGCCATGATATCAAATGGTGGAAATATCGCAATTTATCCCTCTGAGATCGGAGCAGATGGTGAATCATTTACAACAACTACTAACTCCAGTTACAACAATAACATCAACAGTATTTCCAATTTCAGACATAGATCCGATAATTTATCAAAACATATTTCAAGATATCCCGGAGATTATTCTCATTACAGACAACCTGCAGCAGCTGCTGCCTATTAGTCAAAAAAGAAGCCGGATAATTTCATAATCGGCTTCCGTTTTGAAGTGTAAAGCCAAAAAATATTATATTAAATAACACAAAAACAGCATTATCATTCACAAATATAATGCTGTTTTTATATATATTAAATAGTATATAATTAAAATATATCATGTCTCCTGCTTCAAAAAATACTTGATAGAAAAGAGGTGTTTCACAATAGGAAACAAGAAAAACAACTATGTGCTGTGTTATAAGGATCTATGTAAAAAATTCAGCCGGCGTCCCCTGGAAGAAATTGTCCAAAAAAGTGGAGCAAAATATGACGCTGAAAAGAATATGTTCACCTTAAAATACTTTAACAGGGAATATTTAATTTCCTATCCGGAAGGCTCTATTACATTAAAGGATTTTAATCACAACGATCTATCTTATGAATCCGATACGGTAATGGATAAAATACTGATCATGAGCTATCTCTGCAGATGCACCAAAAGTGGACTGACCAATAAATGGGTACCCTACAGGGAAATAGAAGGTGTAGGCTGCACCTATGATTTTTTTGCCGGCCATGGTATAGACAAACTTACCAAATACTTCGGAAACAGAGATGAACTATTTCTAAAGGCCGGGAAAAAACTTGATGCTAAAAAACTATGCCTGGGAGATATGTCACTTCAGTTTAACATATTTCCAAATGTGCCCGTTGTACTGGTCTTATGGCTGGCAGATGAAGAATTCGAAGCCCAGGCAAACATCTTTTTTGACTCTTCTGCCTCAAAAGAAATTCACATAGAAGATCTGGCTTCCCTGTGCTCAAAGGCGGCTGACGAATTGATTAGATGTGCAAAACAAGTGGAAAATTTTTAAAAATGTTTACATATATATGGATAAGTGCTATTATATATATGTAAAGTAAATAGAATTGTTTGTGGGGGGACCGTTTCGGTTGAGAAGGTAAAACCTGACCCTTTGAACTTGATGTAGTTAACACTACCGTAGGGAAGCAAATATTTAAAATGTGTATTCGAGGAGTGTTTTCATCAGACACTCCTTTTTTATTTAAAAATACAATGTTACAGGGGAGCCCATGTTGATGGGCTGAGAGTAAGATACTATCTTTTACCCTTATAACCTGATTTGGATAATGCCAACGTAGGGAAATTTACGCTGTTTAAAAAACATTCAGAGTTTTTATATCCTATGGGAAGCATTTGCTCCCTATTTTTTTATCCATAAAATCAAGAAGGAGATTGATAAAATGAATTATACAACCCAGATGGATGCTGCCAGAAAAGGAATAGTCACGGAAGAAATACGTATAGTAGCCAAAAAGGAAAATATGGATGTCAAGGATCTCATGCACCTTATGTCCAAAGGCAAAGCTGTCATTCCAGCCAATAAAAATCATAAAATTTAAGTGCAGAAGGCGTGGGAAAAGGGCTTAAAACAAAGATAAATGTCAATCTTGGCATTTCAAAGGACTGCTGTAATATAGATCTGGAACTTGACAAAGTGAAAAAAGCAATAGACATGAAAGCTGAGGCCATTATGGATCTAAGTTGTTTTGGGAAAACAAGAGAATTTAGAAACAAGTTAGTGGCTATGTCTCCTTCTATGATAGGTACTGTACCCATATACGATGCAGTTGGTTTTTATGATAAAGAATTAAAGGATATAACTGCTGAGGAACTTTTAAGCGTTATAGAAGCCCACGCAAGAGATGGGGTTGACTTTATGACCATCCATGCCGGTATAAATCTGGAAGCAGCACAGATATTCAAGAGAAACCCGAGACTTATGAATTTTGTCTCAAGAGGAGGCAGCTTGATGTATGCTTGGATGAACTTGAATAAGAGACAAAATCCTTTCTATGAATACTTCGATAAAATTCTTGACATATGTGAAAAATACGATGTAACCATAAGTCTGGGAGATGCCTGTAGACCTGGCTGTATAGATGATTCTACAGACGCAAGCCAGATAAAGGAACTCATGACCTTAGGTGAACTGGCAAAAAAAGCCTGGAAAAGAAATGTACAGGTAATGATAGAAGGGCCCGGTCATATGGCTCTTAATGAAATAGAAACCAACATGAAGCTTGAAAGAAAGCTGTGTCATGATGCTCCATTTTATGTACTAGGTCCCATAGTAACAGATATAGCACCTGGATATGATCACATAACAAGCGCCATAGGCGGCGCTATTGCTGCAACTTATGGAGCGGATTTTCTCTGTTATGTAACTCCTGCAGAGCACCTCAGACTGCCTGATTTGCAGGATATGAAGGATGGAATTATAGCCGCCAAAATAGCTGCCCATGCTGCAGACATTGCAAAGGAAATCAAAGGTGCAAGAAATTGGGACAACAAAATGGCTGAGGCCAGAAGAGCACTTGACTGGGAAAAAATATTAGATACTGCAATAGACCCTGAAAAAGCCAGAAAATACAGAAAGAGCTCAACACCTGAAGATAAAAAAACCTGTACCATGTGTGGAAAAATGTGTGCTGTAAGAAACATGAACAAGGTAATGGAAGGAAAAAACATAAATATCCTTCGGGATAAAGACTAGAACATCGATTCCAATTGCTTTTGAAATGAGGTGTAAAAATGACCGTAAATGGAGAAGAATTGGATTTTGCCCCCGAAACGACAGTATCACAATTACTAAACAAATTAAATATAGACGAAAACACCGTTGTAATTGAAGTGGATTTAGAGTTAGTAGACAGGGAACAGTACAAATCCAAAAAATTATCAAGCACTTCCAAAGTAGAAATAATCCGTTATGTCGGAGGTGGTTAGATAATTTACATTATATACAATAAATCAAAATTAAAGGAGATTTTAATTTATGGATGAACTTATAATAGCAAATAGAAAAATAAAGAGCAGGTTCTTTATTGGGACTGGTAAATTTACATCAAATGAAATAGTGCCTGATATAATAAAAAGTTCTGAAGCACAAATTATAACCGTAGCACTGAGACGTATGGATATCCACGCTGCAGAACCAAATGACAACATATTGAATTTTATAGATAAAAGCTGCATACTCGTGGCAAATACATCCGGTGCAAGAAATGCAGAAGAAGCTATAAGGCTCGCACATTTAGCTAAAGCAACAGGATGTGGAAATTGGGTTAAAATAGAAGTTATTTCAGATAGCAAATACTTGCTTCCCGACAACTATGAAACCTTAAAGGCTACTGAAGCCCTTGTAAAAGAAGGATTTGTTGTACTTCCCTATATAAGCCCGGATCTAATGGATGCAAAGAGACTTGTAGATGCCGGTGCCTCTGCAGTAATGCCTCTGAGTGCACCTATCGGGACAAATAGAGGTCTTAAGACAAAAGAACTATTAAAAATTATAATTGACGAAATAGATATACCAGTTGTAGTGGATGCAGGTATAGGGAAGCCATCTCACGCCGCAGAAGCCATGGAGATGGGAGCCGATGCAGTACTTGCAAATACTGCCCTTGCAACAGCAGAAGACCCTGTACTCATAGCCGAAGCTTTCAAGCTTGCAATACAAGCAGGAAGGAAAGCTTTTCTTTCAAAACCCGGTGTTGAAAAAGAAGTCGCCGTAGCCTCATCTCCTCTTACAGGATTTTTAAGATAGGAAGTGTTTAAAATGACCTTTTATGATGTAGTGCAAAATTTAAAAGATTTTGATTATGAAAACTTTTTTAAAAAAGTTACAGACAGACAAATTGAAAAAATAATAGATAAAGAGGAACTGGATAAATGGGATTTTCTGGCGCTTCTCTCTCCTACTGCCGAAAAGCATATGGAAGAGATGGCTCAAAAATCTCACAGACTTTCACTTAAATACTTTGGAAGAAACGTTGTCATGTACACTCCCATGTACGTTGCCAATTACTGTTCAAATAGATGCGCTTACTGTGGATATAATTGTACAAATAAAATAAACAGAAAGGTACTCACTCTCGATGAAGTTGATACAGAAGCAAAAGCTGTACATGACATGGGGTTCAGACATGTAATAATTTTGACAGGAGAATCCAGAAAATATTCGCCTGTTTCCTATATAAGAGATTGTGTAAAAATAATGAACAAATATTTCAGTTCAATATGTCTGGAAATATACTCTCTTAAAAAGGAAGAATACAGAGAACTTGTTGAAGCCGGTGCAGATAGTCTTACTATGTACCAGGAGACCTACAACCAGGAAGTATACTCAAAGGTCCACCTTGGAGGTCCAAAGAAAAATTACAGATACAGACTTGAAACACCAGAAAGGGCCTGCGAAGCTGGTATATATTCCGTAGGTCTCGGCCCGCTTTATGGTCTCTATAACTGGAGAGAAGAAGCTTTTTTAGGTGGACTGCACGGTGCATATATACAAAAAAAATTTCCTGGAGTAGATGTGAATTTTTCAGTTCCACGGATAAGGCCTCATGCAGGTTTTTTCAAAGATCTGCATGAAATAAGTGACAAAAACATGGTACAAATACTGCTTGCACTTAAACTCTTTATTCCAAGATCAGGTACCAACATAACCACAAGAGAATCCAGGGAAATGAGGGACAATCTCATACCTCTCGGTGTCACCAAAATGTCTGCAGGCGTATCTACGGAAGTTGGAGGACATACTCAGGAGAATCCTGGTGAAATGCAATTTGACAACTCCGATAAAAGAAGCTTAACAGAGGTGAAACAGGCAATAATCAAAAAAGGATATTTTCCTGTAATGAAGGATTGGGAACCTATAGCACTATGAAACAAAAGCTATTTATAGTAACGAATAGAAAACTTGTAAAAAATAACAACATGCTTGATATAATAGAAAGTTCAGTACAAGCAGGTGCAGATGCCGTAATTCTACGTGAAAAAGATTTGGACTGTAGTAAAATAATTCAGCTTGCTAAAAAAATCAAAAAGATAACGGAACCTCAAAATGTACCTCTTATAATAAACGGCAATATGGAAGCTGCTCTAGAAGTAAATTCTGATGGATTTCACACAAATTATGCAGATTATATGAATGAACATTTTAAATTCAAGGGTATTTTAGGAGTATCTGTTCACAGCACTTTAGAGGCGGCAAATGTGCAAAAAAAGGGTGCAGATTACCTTCTGGCAGGACACATTTTCAAAACAAATTGTAAAAAGGGATTAGAACCCAGAGGAATTGCTTTTTTGGAAGATATGCTGAAAAATGTTTCAATTCCAATTATAGCAATAGGCGGTATAAATGAAAGCAACATAGATAAATTATTGAAAACTGATATTTATGGTGCTGCTGTAATGTCCCTTGTAATGTGTTCAGATGATCCATATCTTACGACACGAAATTTAAAAGAACATTTTTGAAAAATCAACAATTAAATTTTCCTCACCTACCATAATATGATGATTGGTTATCATAGAAACAGCTTAGCAATATTGAACTGCTAGGCCGTTTCTATACACAATATATGCATTATATTAAATGGATTATTTTTTAGTATAATCAGTTATGCCCAACCTATTTCCGAATGGATCTTCAAATTCTACAGCGCTGCTTTCCACAGTATTAGAATTTATACTGCTGAAAGAGATTCCAAATGCAGGCACTTTCATCGAAGGCAAATGATTATATATATAGGTCCCAACGTTCTTCTTTAATTAGATGGTCTGTCCACGTAGTATTATCAGCTGATTCAGTTAGCTTAAATCCATAATTTCCATAAAGATAACGGGCTGTTTTGAGTACATCAGCAGTCCATAAAAAAATATGCTTATAATTCTTCTCTCTACAAAAATTAATTGCCGTGTCTAAAAGCATGTGACCTAATCCATTATTTCTTTCACTTGGATCAATTAAAAACCATCTAAGCTGCGCTAAAGAAGAATCTGTTTTATCTGCAGCTATAGCTATTACGCCAACGGATTTATTACTTTCTTCTGCAATCCATATATTTTCTAAATCCGGATTATGTTTTTTATGAAATTCAATTAAATATTTCTCAACATAATCTCCAAATATATTACCAAACCCAAACTCCTTTTTATATAATTCTCTATGTTTTTCAATAATGTATTTTATATCACTTTCTCTATATGATCTAATATTGAAAGCTCTTTTACCATAAGACAGTAATTTCATAATACATTCCATTGAATTAACTAAACTTTCCTTTTCACTTTCATCTAAGTGATCTATTAGATTAGAAATTTGTTTATCAGATCTTTTTGAAAGATTTGATAGGACATTCCTACCGTTTTCTGTCAATTCAAGGAAATTCAAACGTCCATCCCCAGAACATTTTTCTTTAGTAATCAATTCATCCGATTTAAAGCGATTTAAGATCCTACTTAAGTATCCCTTATCAATATTTAGTTTATCAATCAAAATATTAGCGGTACATTCTTTAGTTTTATTAATCTCAAAAAGTATACGAGCTTCCGTTAATGAATATGCACTATCCAGTATACCTTGATTTAAAAGTCCCAAGACATTTGTATAAAATCGACTAAAAATTCTTACCTCTGATATTGTGTTTAAGTTTCTATTTTTCATAAAATCACTCCAAACTAGTTTATTTATTCTCATAAAAATAATTATAAGCAAACTAGTTGACTTAGTCAAATAGTTTTAACACTCTATCTGTATATTTTTAATATCAATTATTTATTTGCATTTCTTATCTATCATACAAACCTTTCTTAAAAGGAATTCCATTATAAAAACAGAAGTTTTTTAAGCTTATAAAGTTTTATCAATTTATCACAATAAATTCTCAACTGCTTGTACTCTTCGTAACCTGATTTATGTATTTATCTAGTTTTTGACTTGCCTCTAATATTTCACTATAATCCGCCTCTTCCTCAATTAATTTATGTAATCTCTCTCTCAAATCGTTTACTTTATCATTTATCACGTAAATTTCAACCTGCCTTTCTTATAAATAACAATTAAAGTTTAACATTTATACAAATTATTGCAAAACACTTTTAAATTATATCACAAAAATCGCTTGTTGTAGATTATAGTATGAAGACAATTTGTAACATTTTTTTTAAAATTAAATCCGAGAGGTGGTTTACATGACATTAGAAAATGCACTTGCTATAACTTTAAGAAACCGCAGAATAAAATGTGGATTATCTCAGGAGGATCTTGCACATGAATGTAATGTTGACAGAACCTATATCAGCATGATTGAACGCCAGAAGCGAAATCCAACTTTAAACATCATTTTTAGAATCTGCAAAAGTTTAGATATAAAAGCTAGTGACTTTATTTCAAGTATCGAAAAAGCAATGGAAAGCAATTAAAAAGCAATATTATTTTCGCGTTAACTTGATTCATATTTATAGATAATTTGAATAGAGTTAAAAGACCTCACCTTTTACAGATGAGGCCTTTGTCATAGAATACAGATAGGCTCTTTTGTAGGACTCTAGAACGTATCACAGCTTCTCTGTATAAATCATCCGCTCTACTTGAGTTGAAGCCAGTTTCCTACCAGTAGGTACAACATATTTCTCAGCCATTTCATCATAACCTATATCCTCAATCACCCGCCATCCATATTCTTTTAGAAAATTAGGCCATTCTACCGGCTCCATTCCAAAAATCCAGATCTTATTTATCACATATTTTTCATATATCTTGTCCCATCTATACTTAGATTGACCTTGAATAAAATCCTTACGAACATACGTGAAAACAAGACGACTTCCCGGTGCAGCTTTTGAAAGAAAGTCAAATGTTGATCTAATACCTTCTTCAGTTAAATATTGTGTAACACCCTCCCATATGAAAAATGTTCGTTTATCTGCCAAATACCCATGAGATTTCAATTTAGTGTTTATATCTTGATGGTCAAAGTCTATTGGAACAAGCTTTACATGTGATGGAATAGTTTCGAACACTTTGCCAAGTTGAATCTTCTTAGCTTCAATGTTTTTGGGTTGATCTAGCTCCCAAACGGGAATATCAGAAAGCTCTTTCAATCTATATGCACGAGTATCAAATCCAGCTCCTAAATTCACTACTGCTCCGATCTTATTGACTGAATCTATTAGCTCTTCATCTATATACCGTTTTCTGCACATCATACAGCTCCAGAGACCAGGAAAGTTTTTCTCAGTAATTCGCACCATCCAATTTCTAACTGAGTTAAGATGCATCATCCATAAAAAACCTCTTCCAGAGGGTAGTATTTGATCTGCCAAGTTATCGTCGATAATACGCTCTGTTTCAGGAAAATATTGTTCAATAGCTACAAGTGCTGTCGGATCTGTTCCTGTTTTAGTTGCTGCTTTTGTCATTATATATTTCTCCTTTTAGTTTACATTTTATTTTAATTTACATAATATTTATACTGTTTACTACAAAGCTTTTTGTTTTTTCTCTATCAATTGGCTGCTGTAAAGTGCACAGCATTTAAATTCCCTCTCTATATTATTGTAAAATAGTATACTTATGGAATTATATTTTTTATCGACTATCTTTCCTTCTCCGTATAATTTGTGAACTACAGCATCTCCTATTTTTAAATGCAACTTTTCAGCATAATCATATGTACTAAATATACCGCACTCCTTTATAAATCTGGACACCTGAACTGTTTTTCCCCTTATGGTACTGCTGCAGCACAAACTCAAATTATCTATGGCCCTTGTAATTCCCACATAAAATAAGCGCCTTTCTTCCTCGAGATTATTCTCAATGCTGTTCTCATGGGGCAAAAGTCCTTCACTGCAGTTTACTATATATACATTTTTAAATTCCATTCCCTTCACACCATGAATTGTACTTAATATGACCCTGTCTTTTTCTTTAGCACTCTGCTCTATAGTGTTTTTCACCTTAGTTACATGATCTAAAAACTCATCTATTGTGTCAAAATCCTCACAAGAAGCTTTGAATTCGCGTAAGATATGCTGAAATTCTTCCAAATCTCTGTTTGATTTACTACAGTAAACTTTTAAGTAATCCAGGTAATTCACCTTATTTAATATGAATTCCACAGCATCCTTTAATTTTATTTTGTTCAGTTTTTTCATCTTTTTCTGAAGATCATCCAGAACTTTAAGCTGAAAAATGGGAATATCATCTATTTTTCTTAAAATTTCAAAGCAGTTTTCACTTACTTTGTTTCTTCTCACCTTTTCTATGTTTACCCTTCCTATATATCTAAAAGGTTTATTTATAATAGACATAAAACTTTCTTTATCACACATATCTACAGAAAATTTAAAATACGCTATTAGATCCCTGCATATAAAATGATCAAAAAAATTATACTGTACATCCAACAATTTAAATTTTATATTGTATTTCAAAAAGGCATCTATTAGAATTCTTGATTCTATGTTGGTTCTATAAAGTACGGCAATATCTTTGTGTCCATATCTACCTTTATCTACAAGCTTCTCTATGGATTTTGCCACATAGTAAGCCTGTTCTTTTTCTCTTGGAAATATCTTAAAACCAATTTCCCCATTTTCCTGTCTACTACTGCAAATAGATTTCAAATTTCTATTTTTATTATTATATATAACACTTTTGGACATTTCAACTATATTCTTTGCACTTCTATAATTTATTTTTAAAAAAAGCTTTTCTCCATCTTGAAAGTATTTTTTAAAATCCACCATGCTGTCAGGCCTGGAACCTCTAAAGGAATATATACATTGATCTTCATCTCCCACTGCGAACAGATAATTATACCTGCCGATTAATTGTAAAATTTCTATCTGCACTTTGTCACAATCCTGAAATTCATCCACCAGTATATATTTGAATTTTTTTCTGTAATAGTCCAAAATGTTTTTATCTTTTCGAAAAATTTTTTTAACTTTCAATTGAAGATCGTCAAAATCCATTAAACCATTTACTGCCTTATATTCTTCATATTTATTAAAACATTCCACAAATACAGTCTTGTCTGATTTACTCTTGAAGTCTTTTATATTATATCCTGTATTTTTTAAAAGAGATATATCATTTAAAATTTCTTTTACTTTTTCATCACCTATGGAATTCAAATATGATACGAGTACATTTTTGACTAATTGACATGCTTTTGGCAATGATATCATTTCTATTTTACCTCTGTATTTTTTCAGTATATTATAGTACAGAGAATGAAAAGTTCCAAAGAAAGGTATATTTTCTGTATTTGAAATTGATAAATACCTGTTTCTCATGTCAAAAGCAGAGGATCTTGTAAAAGTTATCACCAATATGTCTTCTGGATCAACCTTTTTAGTGTTTATTAAATAATTCACCCTATTTATAATAACCGTCGTCTTGCCTGAACCCGGTGGCGCACAGATCATTACATTTTTTAGCTCACTATGTACCGCCCTTATTTGATTTATATCTAAATTATATTCCATTGCATCTACTCCTCACATTTGTAATCAACCTATTGAATCCCATAATCCTTGTAATATTTTATGTTAAGTATTACAATATGTATATACATAATTTTGTTCACAATTACCCAAATTAAAACATAAATAGAGGAGATTTTTATTATGAAAAGCTCGAAAAATTTTGACATTACAAATGGAAGGAATCTTACTATGCTGGTAGATTTCTATGAATTCACCATGGGTAATGGGTATTTTGAAAACAATATGGGAAATAAAATAGCTTATTTTGACATGTTCTTCAGGCGTATCCCGGACAATGGAGGATATTGCATTATGGCTGGAGTTCAGCAGATTATAGAATACTTATCAAATTTAAAATTTTCCCAGGAAGACATAGAATATCTAAAGACCAAAAAACAATTTTCAGAAGAATTTTTAAATTATCTTAAAAATTTTAAATTTTCCTGTGATGTGTGGGCTGTACCAGAAGGAAATCCAGTATTTCCCGGTGAACCTCTTGTAACTGTAAGAGGTCCTGCCATTCAAGCCCAGTTCCTTGAAACCATGATACTTTTGACTATAAACCACCAGACCTTGATTGCCACAAAGGCAAATAGAATTTGTAAAGCTGCAGGCAAAAGACCTGTAATGGAATTTGGCTCTAGAAGAGCCCAGGGTCCCGATGCAGCAATGTATGGTGCCAGAGCTGCAGTTATAGGCGGCTGTAGTTCCACAGCCTGTACTATAGCTGACCAAATGTTTGGAATACCAGCTGTTGGAACTATGGCCCACAGTTGGATACAACTATTTCCTTCTGAATACGAGTCTTTTAAAGCCTGGGCAAAAGTATATCCAAATAATTGTATACTTTTAATAGATACTTACAATGTACTGAAATCAGGTTTACCCAATGCAATAAAGGTTTTCAAAGAATTTTTGATCCCCAACGGTTACAAACCAAAGGGCATAAGAATTGACAGCGGCGACATAACCTATTTGACCAAAAAATGCAGAAAGATATTGGATGAAGCTGGTCTTTCAGAGGTAAAAATAGTTATTTCAAACTCTCTGGATGAATTCATCATAAGAGATGTACTTAGCCAGGGTGCCTGTATAGATTCTTTTGGCGTTGGTGAAAGGTTGATAACTGCAAAATCGGAGCCTGTATTTGGAGGAGTATATAAATTATCCGCTATAGAGGATGAAAATGAAAATATAATACCTAAAATAAAGATAAGTGAAAACGAAGAAAAGATAACCAATCCTGGATTTAAAAAAATATATAGAATTTACAATAAAGAGGAGAATAAAGCCATTGCAGATTTGGTGGCTTTACATGATGAAAAAATAGATACAGATAAGCCTCTGGAAATATTTGATCCTGTGTTTACCTGGAAAAGGAAAAAAATAAAAAATTATTATGTTAAAGAATTGATGGTAAAAATATTTGACAAGGGACACCTTATATATGAAAGTCCAGATGTAAGAGATATTAAAGCTCTAGTACAAGAGGAAACTTCTAAACTTTGGCCTGAAACACTGAGGTTTGAAAATCCCCATCATTATTATGTAGATCTATCCAAAAAGCTTTGGGATTTAAAACATCACTTACTTGGAAAATATTCTGATACCTACGATGAATAGGTTCAGCTCAATTTATTATTTGGAAGATTTTCGGCAAAAGTCGAAAATCTTCATTTTTCATATCCTCATAGTCCTTTAAAAATTGCTTTTTATCATATCTGCAAATTTTTTTACTATATAGGCTGTAAATCCCCAAATTACATATTCCCTATACTGGTAAAAGTATTCTGTTATTTTTCCACTTCTAAATTTATAGTTTTTCCCGTTTACCACAAGCTTGTATGGAAATTTCTTTCCAGGTTTTGAAACCACAGGCATTTCATAGACAAGAGGAGTATTTTCCATAAAGAATTCTAAAGGCACCTTGAAGATATGATCCACTTCACTTTTGCTTGGAATTATATTCTTCTTACTCACCTTGCATACAAAGGGATACATTATAAAATTATAGGGCGTTACAACATAATCCATTTCACCTATAACCTCTACATCTTCTCTTTTTAAATTTAATTCTTCCATGGTCTCCCTCACAGCCGTATCCTGAGGAGTTTCACCTTTTTCCATTTTTCCTCCCGGGAAACATATATCCCCCGGCTGATGCTTTAAATTTAAGGCCCTTACTTCAAAAATTATATCTAATCTTTTTTCTTCTTCACAAAGGGGAATTGCCACTGCGCTTTTACTAAAATCCCCCATAATTTTTCCTTTTCTACCTCTAAATATATGCTCAATTCTTTCTATCAAATCAATACCTCCTAGAATACAATAGTTCTCAATTGTAAAATACACTTCTTAATGATATACTTTAAAATGTCATAATTAATTATATAATATGTTTTAGATAAAATATACATATCAAGTGATTCTTAAGTTCAGATAGAGTTTGCTTATAAAGAATACTTACTCCATCTGAACTTTAGAAGAACTTATCCCGGCGCATAGCAGTGCTTATCGTGAGCTTTAAGAAGTTGAAGTATTAACACTGGTAGCGTTCGGATAAATTTTGGACAAGTGGAGTGATGCACTTTGAAGCATAGAATAAACATACTATTATATCTCTTCATATTTATATTTTCTTTAAATTACAAAGTATCTGCTGCTGACTTAACTAAAAATCCAAAACCCGACATTTACGGAAAAGCGGCTATAACAATAGACATGCAAACAAATGAAATAATATATGAAAAAAACCCTGATACAAGAGTGTATCCAGCCAGTACTACAAAACTTCTCACAGCTATTCTGCTTGAAAAAAACAAAAAGCCAAAGGATATGCTGGCTTATACTGAGGATGCCAAAAATCAACCCACTTCTTCTTTAAATAAAGACATCCATCCTATTAAGGTAGGAGATTCAATGACTGCAAAGGATGTAATGAGCGGGCTTTTGATGCACTCAGCCAACGATCTGGCCTATGTAATTGCAGAAAATATATCCAAAAATGCAAGTGATTTTTCCAAAAAAATGAATGAATATATAAAAAAACTTGATTTGAAAAACACCCATTTTGTTACTCCAAATGGCCTGCATAATCCAGATCATTATTCTACGCCCTATGACATGAGCATAATTGCAAGAGAGGCCTTTAAAAGCTCCTGGATAAAAAATACCATGGGAACTTACCAGACTACAGTAAAAACTTCCAGTGGACTTACTTTCCCCATTAAAAATACAAACAAGCTATTGGGAAAAGACGGCTGTATTGCAGGCAAGACTGGGTACACAGTACCTGCTGGGAGGTGTCTTGTGGCTATATACAGCCGAAACGGAAGACAGATATTAGGAGTAGTAATGAACTCAATATACGATCCTAAAGATACCTATGTATTCAATGATATGGAAAAAATAATAAACTGGAGTTATAATGAGCCAAGAAGTATTTTATATAAAAAGAATTCCATAATTGAAAAAGAGATTGTAAAATACAGACCTCTGTATTTTACAGGTCCCTATATAAATATAAAAGTTCCTATAAAAATTAAAGAAAATGTAACCTATTATGCTAATGACCTCAATAAAAAGGAGCTAAAGAGGAACATAAATCTTTCAAATACCACTTCAAAAGCTTTAAAGGGTGAGGTCCCATTAGGTGATTTGACTATAAAAGAAAGAAATTTCTCTAAAAGTTATAAAATCTATTCTGATTTATCAAAACAGGAACTTTTCAAGAAAAGTATTCCCATTTACTTGAAAGCTTTACTGTTATTTTTCATATGCTGTCTGGTAATAAAAATTATTCAAAAAAGAAATTCTATCACCAGATAGAATTCAGCAAACAAATTTTACGGCAAAGGGCAGCGGCTAAATATATATCCGCTGCTCTAAAACTGAATATTAAAAATCTACTTTTTTCCCATCATATATATATTGGAAAAGTTTTTTCATTTCATCTTCGGTTACCTTTGCAGGATTAGCCCCAGTACAGGCATCTTCCATTGCATTGTGAGATATAAAATCAAGATTTTCCTTGAAATCACTCTCACTAATTCCGTAATCCTTCAATGTGAGAGGAATATTCATATTCCTGTTCATATTTCGAATCATTGCCGTTAATGAATCTATCAGTTCATTGTCATTTTCTCCTTTAAGTTTAAGAACTCTAGCTATATCTGCATATCTCTCTGGACAAGCACCCTTATTAAAATCTATTACATAGGGTAAAAATATAGCATTGGCACACCCATGTGGTATATGAAAAACTGCACCGGTTTTATGCGCCATACTGTGTGTTATTCCCAGAAGTGCATTTGAAAATGCCATTCCTGCCAGACATTGAGCTATGTGCATATGCCCTCTTGCTTCCATATTTCCTTTATAGGATTTCAATAAGTATTTGTTAATCATCTCTATAGCATGAAGTGCAAGCGGATCTGAAAAATCAGAATGCAAGCTTGCTACATAAGCTTCTATTGCATGGGTCAATGCATCCATTCCAGTATATGCCGTAAGTTTTTTAGGCATGGTCTCCGCAAGTTCGGGATCAATTATTGCCACATCCGGGGTTAAATTGAAATCAGCCATAGGGTATTTTATTTTGGTCTTATAATCTGTTATAACTGAAAATGAAGTTACTTCAGTTGCTGTTCCGCTGGTAGATGGTATGGCTACAAATTTTGCTTTTTGCCTTAATTTAGGAATCCCGAAAGGAACCACTGCTTCTTCAAAGGTAAAATCAGGGTATTCATAAAATATCCACATGGCTTTAGCAGCATCAATAGGTGATCCTCCACCTACTGCTATTATGCAATCCGGTTTATATTCACTCATGATCCTGGCACCCTTCATGACAGTATCAACGGATGGATCCGGTTCTACTCCTTCAATAAGCTTAACCTGTATATTTGCTTCCTTTAAATAAGATTCTATCCTGCCTAAAAAACCAAATCTTTTCATAGATCCCCCGCCTACAACCACTACAGCTTTTTTAGCATCTAAATCCTTTAAATGCTCTAATGAATTTTTGCCAAAATAAATATCCCTTGGCAGCGTAAATCTTTCCATAATTTTAATTCCTCCAATTTATTAATACTATATGTTTTAAAAAACAATACATACAGTATATCATACAGCAATATATATGCCAAAAATTAACACCCGGTTTTTCTGTACATTCCTACCCCTTTAAATTTTGTGTTCATTTTTCTATCATATTACGTCTTAAACGGCGTCTTTTTTTTGAACAGTGTTCGATTTTATATCACTTTTACATCATTTTCCAATCTACTTCCCCTATAAATAGCCGTAAGTCCTGTACGTACAATTTCCTTAATTCCATATGACTTCATAATATCAATAAAAGCAGATATCTTTTTTTCATCACCAGTTGTTTCAATTGTAAGGCTTTTTTCATCCATATCCACTACGTTACTTCGAAAAGCATTTACAATTTCCATAACAATTAATTTACTGTTTGAATCCACAGATACCTTCACCAGACACAATTCCCTGTAAACAGCTTGGGTATCCGTCAGATCTATTACTTTTATAACTTCAATCAATTTGTTTAATTGCTTGCTTATCTGTTCAAATATATGATCATTCCCCAATGAGACAATAGTCATCCTTGATATTTTAGGGTCTCCTGTAACCCCTACAGTAAGGCTGTGTATGTTGTACCCTCTTCTGCTGAAGAGTCCAGCTATTTTACTCAAGACCCCAGAATGATTTTCCACTAATACTGACAGTACATATCTTTTTATGCTGCTCAACTCCCTTCTAAAATGTACTTTCACCTGGATCCACCATACATTCTATTAAAAAAGCCCTGTCTGAATGCAATGCTTCCTGAAAAGCTTCTTTAAATTCATCATCATTTCTTACTCTTTTCGCTGGCAATCCATAGGATTCCACCAGTTTAATAAAATCCGGGTTGTATTTAAAATTAACTTCAAACTCTTTAAGGCAGTTATTCCTTTGAATTTCCCTAACCAATCCAAGTCCTGAATTATTGAAAAGCACTATAATTATATTTATCTTTCTTTCCAAAATAGTACCAAGCTCAAACATACTCATCTGGAAACCACCATCACCAACAAAGGCTACCACTTCTTTATTAGGGCATCCTATTTTTGCCCCAATAGCCGACGGGATAGAGTAGCCCATGGTGCCAAGGCCTCCAGAAGTGAGAAATTTTCTTTTGCCTATAATTTTAAAATTACGTGCACACCAAATTTGATTCTGTCCTACATCTGCAGTTAAAATTGCATCCTTTTCCAATACTTGAGATACATTGTCAAGAACATATCTGGGATTTACCTTCTCCGTGCCCCTCCTTTGGGACTGCATACTTTTTTCCCATCCTCTTATTTTGCACATCCACTGTGTTGTATCTAAAGGGCATATTCTTTCAGATAATTTCTCTAAAATATTTTTTATATCTCCTACTACTGGAATGTTTACATTTAAATTTTTACCTATTTCAGCAGGATCAATATCTATATGAATTATATCTGCTTTTTTTGCAAATTGACTTATGCCGCAAGTCGTTCTATCTGAGGCTCTAGTTCCAATGAGTATTAAAACATCTGCATTATCTACGGCCCTATTGGCATAATCAAAACCATGGGTTCCTATCATACCTATATAGTAATCACTTTCCTCATTCATCGCGCCCTTTCCCATTAGTGTATGAACAACAGGTATATGGGATTTTTCTATAAATTCTCTCAATTGCCTTTCACCTTCAGAAAGAATAACACCTCCACCCACACATATGAGAGGGCTTTTACTGATTTTAATTCTACTCACTATTTTTTTTATCTGTCCAGGATGTCCTTCTATAGTTGGTTTGTACCCCCTTATATTCACGGTTTTTGGATATTGAAAATCATCAATATCTTCATCCATTATGTCTACAGGTATGTCTATAAGTACCGGACCATTTCTTCCGGTTTGAGCTATATAAAATGACTCTTTTATAATTTTAGGTATATACTCCGACTTTTTCACAAGAAAATTATATTTTGTAAAGGACTCAGTAGCCCCTGTAATATCCAATTCCTGAAAAACATCCCTCCCAATCAATGTAGATTTTACCTGTCCTGTAATAATAACCATTGGAATCGAATCCATGTAAGCAGCAGCAATGCCTGTAATAATATTTGAAGCACCTGGCCCTGACGTTACAATACAAACTCCGATTTTTCCGGTAGCCCTGGCATATCCACTGGCTGCATGACCTGCCGCCTGCTCCTGCCTTACAAGTACATGTTCAATATCTGATTTTCTCAAAGCCTCATACATGGGAATAACCGTAGCACCTGGATACCCAAATACCACCTTCACATTTTCTTTTTTTAAACATTGGATGATTGCTTCAGCAACTTTCATATCTATATCTCCTCGTATATTTTCTGTTTTCTTCCCTTTATAAGAAAGTTCAATATATTTTTTATGCACAATAAGTAAAAATATTTGCCTATTGTGCATAACCAAAATTGCAGAACCTATTTATCCACTTTTTTGAATTTACTGGCCCAGTAACTCGCCAGAGTGGGACCTGAAATATTGTGCCATACACTGAATATTGCCGCCGGTATGGCTGACACAGGAGAAAAAAAGTTCATGGCAAGTGAAACACCTAAAGCCGAATTCTGCATTCCAACCTCGAATGAAACTGCCTTTCTTTTTGCATAATCCATTTTCATTGCCTTGGCAGCCAGATATCCAAACAAGAAACCAAACAAGTTGTGAAGTACAACAGCTCCTATGGCAATTGCAGCAGTAGTAATAAGCTTTTTGGAATTTGCTCCTACAACTCCGCCAACTATTAAAACTATGGCTATCACCGAGACAATAGGTAATACATTTACCACTCTGGAAGCCGTTTTGCCTGCAACCTTATTGAAGACAACTCCAAGAACAATAGGCAGTATCACTATTTTGGAAATATCAACAAACAGTGCCGCAGCAGGTATGTCAACCCATTTTCCTGCCAATAACAATATAAGAGCCGGTGTAAAAATAGGAGCTAAAATTGTGGATATGGAACTTATACACACCGAAAGTGCCAAATCACCTTTTGCTATAAAACACATTACATTGGATGCAGTACCGCTTGGGCAGCACCCTACAAGTATTACACCAATTGCAATATCCTTTGGTAATTTTAAAAATACACACAATGCATAAGCTACAGCCGGCATTATAATGTAGTGTGCTATGATACCCACCAGTACATCCTTGGGTCTTGTGAAAACTTCTTTAAAATCTTCTTTCTTTAGAGTCATTCCCATTCCAAACATTATGATTCCAAGCAAGAGTGACACTCTGGGGACCACCCATAAAAATGTATTAGGCCTCATCAAAGCTATTATGGCAATTATTATAACTAAAAGTGCAAAATATTTATTGCAAATGGTACTTATTTTTTTAATCAACTAATTTTCTCCTTCCACGTCTATTTGAGTATCGCCCCGGTATTAGCAGAAGTTACTAACTTTGCATATCTGGACAAATATCCTGTTTTTATTTTGGGCTCAGGTTTTACATACTTCTTCTTTCTCTTCTCAATTTCTGCAGAATTCACTTTCAATTCTATCTTTTTGTTTGTGATATCTATAAATATGGTGTCCCCTTCTTCTACAAGACCTATCAGTCCGCCTTCCATGGCCTCTGGAGATATATGTCCGATAGATGCTCCTCTTGTGGCTCCTGAAAATCTTCCATCTGTGATAAGGGCCACATCCTTGTCAAGTCCCATGCCTGCTATTGCAGAAGTAGGTGAAAGCATTTCCCTCATTCCAGGCCCTCCTTTAGGTCCCTCATACCTTATTACAATTACATCCCCTCTGTTTATTTCATTTCCGAAAATGGCCTTTACCGCCTCCTCTTCTGAATTGTATACTCTTGCAGGTCCTTCATGTACCAGCATCTCCGGTGCTACTGCAGATTTTTTAACTACTGCCCCATCAGGTGCAAGATTTCCCCTTAATATTGCTATTCCACCTTCACTGCTGTAAGGCTCATTTATATGTTTTATGACCTCATAATCAAGTACCCTATAATTTCTTATATTTTCACCTACGGTTTTTCCCGTGATAGTCAATGCATCTTCATTTATCAGATCTTTTTTTGAAAGTTCATTCATAATGGCTTCTATTCCGCCTGCCATATGCAGATCCTCCATATGATGCTTCCCGCTTGGACTTAATTTTGTGAGACAGGGAGTTTTTTTACTTATTTCATGGAACAAATCCAAATCAAGTGTAATACCTGCTTCATGTGCAATTGCCGGAAGATGAAGAACCGTATTGGTTGAACCTGCCATAGCCATATCCACAGTTATGGCATTCTTAAATGCGCTTAAAGTCATTATGTCTCTTGGCTTTCTGTCATTCTTCACGCAATCCATAACGTACATACCTGCATATTTTGCCAGCTGATTTCTCTCCCCGGTCTGGGCAAGTGCAGTTCCATTCATAGGAAGCCCCATTCCAAGAACTTCGGTAAGACAATTCATGCTGTTTGCCGTAAATAGTCCGGAACAGCATCCGCACCCTGGACATGATCTTTTAACCTCTTCCTCCAGCTGCTCTTCTGTTATTTTACCGTCACTGCAGGCCCCTACCTGCTCTATACATGTACTGAAATCCAGTGTTCTGTCATTCAATCTGCCTGCTCTCATAGGTCCTCCGCTTACCACAACAGCCGGTATATTGAGTCTTGCAGCTGCCATCAGCATTCCAGGGACTATCTTGTCACAATTTGGTATTAAAACAAGTCCGTCAAATTCGTGAGCCAGTGCCATTGCTTCAATTGAATCCGCTATAAGTTCTCTTGACGGAAGTGAATACTTCATACCTATATGTCCCATGGCTATTCCATCGCAAACTGCAATTGCAGGAAATTCCATAGATGTTCCACCGGCCATGGCCACCCCCAGCTTAGCTGCTCTCGCTATTTCATCCAGGTGCATATGTCCTGCAACAACTTCGTTTTGTGAATTTACTATTCCAATTAAAGGCTTTTCAATTTCCTCCTTTGTAAATCCCATTCCATACATAAGTGCCCTAGCCGGTGCACCTTTGATTCCCTTTTTTGCTAAATCGCTTCTCATTTTGAAAATTCCTCCTCAAACTCATATTACCGAACTATCTCCTATATTAAAATCCACTATATTATATAAACAGTTTAGGCCTGCAGGTTCTCACCTCTGTCCCGCTCTCTGTAAAGCCTTATACTGCTTATTTCTTACCTCACGTACCTATATTATTTAAAAGCCCCTTTTTATTTATACGAAAGCTACCATTGCTAACAGCCTCCAGCTTTTTCAAATCTTGGAGTCAGTAAGCACTGCTACGCTCCTGTATTGGTTCTTCTATGGTTTGGTATGTAAAATCATTCTATATAAAAAACTTTACCAAACCTAAGAATCACCTTATACGAAAGCTGACATCTGTCAAAGCTCCCCAGCTTCTCCAAAATAGAGAATAGACAGTGACAGCCCCCAAATACCATATTTACATCAAATTATTCATTATCCGGATTTTCATTTATCCAAGGCATCATAGATCTGAGTTGTTTGCCAACTTTTTCGATGGTGGAATTTTGCTCCAGCCTTCTTCTTGCAGTAAACTTTGGTCTTCCTGTTTGATTTTCAAGCAGCCAGTCTCTCGCAAATGTTCCATCCTGGATTTCTCCAAGAACTTTTTTCATCTCAGCCCTTGTATTTTCATTTATTATTCTCTTTCCAATTTTATAATCTCCATATTCTGCAGTATCACTGATGGAATACCTCATTTTATTTATTCCACCTTCGTACATCAGATCAACTATCATCTTCATCTCATGCATGCATTCAAAATATGCATTTTCCGGAGCATATCCTGCCTCTGTAAGGGTATCAAAACCTGCCTTTATAAGTTCAACAATTCCTCCACAAAGTACTACTTGTTCTCCAAATAAGTCTGTCTCTGTCTCTACTCTAAATGTAGTGGTCATGACACCTGCCCTTGTTCCTCCAATTCCTTTGCCATAAGCCAGTGCAATATCTTTTCCTTTTCCTGTAAAATCCTGATATACTGCATAGAGACATGGAACTCCAGCACCCAGTGTATATTCTCTTCTAACTATATGTCCTGGTCCCTTAGGTGCAATCATAAGTACGTCCACATTCTTAGGTGGAACTATCTGGTTAAAGTGGATGTTGAATCCATGAGCAAAGAAAAGTGCATTTCCTTCCGACAAATTATCTTTTATGCTTTCCTCATAGACCTGTTTTTGTTTTTCATCCGGAATAAGGACTGCTACAATGTCAGCCTGTTTAACAGCTTCAGCTGTTTCATATACCTTGAATCCATAATTCTCAGCTTTTTTCCAGGATTTACTGCCCTTATACAATCCAACTATCACATTAAGACCGCTGTCCTTTAAATTTAAAGCCTGTGCATGTCCCTGACTTCCAAAACCTAAAACAGCTATCTTTTTTCCTTTTAAAAGATCAAGATTAGCATCCTCATCATAATAAACTTTTAATTTTTCCATAATATTTTTCCTCCCAGATAATTTTATTTTTGCCGTTTCCCCTTATTTAATTAAGCAAAAATTATGACTATTGCAAATTTTATGACTATTAATTTTGGCATACCTCTACTCTTTGCTTTAATTCAAACATATAGCTAAATCAAAAACAGAAACCCTAAAATTTTGTATAAAAAAATGACCAACATTCTCTCCTTGGGGCGAGAAGTTTGGTCACGCGGTACCACCCAAAATTTTTACTCAGAATAATAACGGTATTACCGGTAAAGCCTACTCAAAGTTCAGCTCACAACTTAAAGGCTACCTTCAATAGTTGTATTTATGAGTTCCCACCAAAATCTCACTCTCTAAAAAATATTCCCTATTTACTCTTCCTCATCATTGTCTTTATACTCTATATTATACAAAATACAAATCTTTTTAACAATTTACTTAATCAAAATTTAGTGTATGTGACGATAATAATCCTTCATTCTCAGAATGTCAAGAGTTTTTTTACAAAAATTTTATTTTTTTTCAGCATTATTTTTTCCTACATTATATACAAAAAATAAATTTTCTATTTTAGAACTAGCTGTTGACATGCCTATTTTTTTATAGTATAGTATATGCAATAAATATAAAAAACCTTGACGGAGAAGAGTAGGCAAAAATATGCTTTAAGAGAATGGGGATTTGGTGAGAACCCAGAAGCTAAAGTTGCTGAAAATCACTCCTGAGTTGCATGCTGAAATTTGTATAAAGTAAGCTATGCCGGCACAGCCGTTAGACGTATGAGTAATAATTTGGGTGGTACCGCGGTAGACTTTCGCTCCATAAGGAAGATTGTCTGCTTTTTTTATACCATATTTTTATACTAATCATCTATTTAATCAATTATTTTATTCAAAATTATCAGTGTATATAATTAAAACCAATTGAATATTTATATATTCCTGTATTTTTCATTTTACCTGCAGGCTATCATTGTCTATTCAATGTACAATTTGCAATTGGCAGTAAACAGATAATGGTGATTTTCGCTGACAGTTGAAAATTTGCTATATCTAAAATCATGCTATCTTTTAACATATACTTTTTTATTTAGTGTTGTATTATTTTTGTAAATTTACTAAAATAAGTTTTTTATTTATCACTTAAAAAGTCTGAGTTATCCAGAACTTTTTAAGTGATTTTTGTTGCATTTATTTTAATCTTTTAAATATACAATTATTAGATTTATATCCGTCATTATCCCCTTAAAGATGTCTCATTCATAAGGTAACGATCAACCTGCCGTGCTACCTTTCTTCCATCTTTTAAGGCCCAAACTACCAGTGACTGACCGCGTCTCATATCTCCGGCAGCAAATATTCCTTTTTTGCTGGTCATATAATTTTCATCTGTCTTCACGTTTCCTCTTGCATCAAATTCTACACCAATATCATCTAGCAATCCTTCATGTTGGGGATGGATAAAACCCATGGCCAGAAGAACCAAGTCAACTTTTTGATTAAACTGCGTACCGGATATACTTGTCATCTTCATCCTGCCATTTTCTTTCTTCCATTTAACTTTTATCCCCTGAAGAGATTTCACCCACCCATCTTTGCCTTCAAATCTCTCTGTGCTTATGCACCATTTTCTTATACAGCCTTCCTCGTGGGATGTTGTGACTTTGAGAGTTTTGGGAAAAGTAGGCCAGGGCATGGTTTCATCTCTTACCAATGGCTGCCTTGGCATCAGCTCATACTGGTAAACAGCTTTGGCACCCTGTCTTATGGAAGTGCCTATGCAGTCGGAACCTGTATCTCCTCCGCCTATGACAACTACAATTTTTCCCTTTGCATTTATCTCATCTTCAATTAATTTCTTGCCTGCAACTCTTTTATTCTGCTGTTTCAGAAAATCCACTGCAAAATGTATTCCCTTGAGTTCTCTTCCTTGAATTTTAAGATCCCTTGGAACAGTAGAGCCTCCCGTTAGAACTACTGCATCAAAATTCTCAATCAATTTATCAGCAGAATACTTTCCTCTGCCTGCATAAACACTTGTTCTAAAATCTATGCCCTCCTCTTTCATTATATTTATTCTTCTATCCAATATGTGTTTTTCAAGTTTAAAATCAGGAATTCCGTATCTTAAGAGCCCTCCTATCTCATCTTCTCTCTCAAATACAGTAACTGAGTGTCCCACTGAATTGAGTTCTGACGCTGCTGAAAGTCCTGAAGGGCCCGAGCCTATTATAGCCACCTTTTTTCCAGTTCTTACTTTTGGAAGATTGGGTTTTATCCACCCCTCTTCAAAAGCTTTCTCTATTATATTCAATTCTATTTCCTTTATGGACACCGGTTCCCTATTGACCCCAAGAGTGCAGGCACCCTCACAGATAGCTGGACATACCCTCCCTGTAAATTCAGGAAAGCTATTGGTAAGAATGAGCCTTTCAAAAGCTTTTTTCCAGTTATTTCTATACACGAAATCGTTCCAATCCGGGATTATATTTTCAGTAGGACAGCCCCAGTTACAAAAAGGAGTCCCACAGTTCATACACCTGGCCGCTTGAATCTTGAGCTTATCTTCAGACAATCTGTAGTATACTTCCGTATAATCTTTAATTCTTTCCTCTATAGCACGTTCTTCAGGATTTTCTCTCTTATATTCTTTAAAACCAGTTATTTTTCCCATAATGCTGCCCCCTCTACATATTAGAAGCAGCAACTGCTTCTGTTTTTGTCTGTTGCAATATGGACCTGTATGCTTCAGGTATTATTCTTTTGAATTTCTTTTTATAGGCATCCCATTCATTCAATATATTTTTTGCCTTCAAACTGTCTGTATATTCATAATGCTCCTGTACTAATTTATATATCGTATCCATATCCTGTTTATCTGAAATCTTTTCTACTTCAACCATCTGTAAATTACATCTGTCATAAAAGGAGTCATGCTCATCCAAAACATAAGCCACACCACCGCTCATGCCAGCCGCAAAATTCTTGCCAGTTTTACCTATGATAACTACTGTTCCGCCAGTCATATATTCACAGCAGTGATCTCCTACACCTTCAACTACTGCCGTAGCTCCACTGTTTCTCACTGCAAATCTTTCCCCTACGCTGCCATTTATAAAAGCTTTTCCAGAAGTAGCTCCATATAAAATAGTATTTCCGGCTATTATATTTTTCTCTGCTGCAAAAGTGCACTTTTTAGGTGTTTTAATGATTATTTTACCTCCTGATAACCCTTTGGCCACGTAATCATTGGCATCACCTTCAAGTATCAGAGTAAGTCCATTTACTCCAAAGGCACCAAAGCTCTGTCCTGCGGATCCTTTAAAATTGAGTACAATTGTATCTTCAGGCAGACCGCGGCTTCCATATTTTTTAGCAATTATACCACTCAGCATAGATCCCACAGCACGATTTACATTCTTTATTTCCATGGTTGCGGAAACTTTTATTTTATCATTTATGGCCCCTTCAGCCATCTGAATAATTTTATAATCCAATGCATCGTCCAATCCATGATCCTGAGGTATCACACAATAGGATTTAATTCTCTTCGGCATATATGGCTTATACAAGATAGCCGACAGATCCAGTCCCTTGGCTTTCCAGTGATTGACCGCTTCCTTTGTCTCCAGCATATCTACCCTTCCTATCATTTCGTTCATGGTTTTAAATCCAAGTTCAGCCATATATTCTCTTACTTCCCGTGCAATAAAAGTCAAAAAGTTTATTATATACTCAGGCTTACCCCTAAAGTGCTTTCTGAGCTCTGGATCCTGCGTGGCTATACCCATATCACAGGTATTTAAATGACATTTCCTGAGCATAGCACACCCCATGGTCACAAGAACTGTAGTTGCAAATCCAAATTCTTCAGCTCCAAGCAGTGCTGCAACTATTACATCCCTACCAGTTTTTAACTGTCCGTCAGTTTGAAGCCTAACTCTACTTCTCAAATTATTCAGCAAAAGTACCTGCTGAGTCTCAGATAGGCCAAGTTCCCAGGGAATTCCAACATGTTTTACAGATGAAAGCGGCGCTGCTCCCGTTCCACCATCATAACCGCTAATTAGTATTAAGTCGGCATGAGCTTTTGCAACTCCGGCCGCAATTGTTCCCACTCCAACTTCAGAAACCAATTTTACGCTTATATTCGCCTCAGGATTTACATTTTTCAAATCATATATGAGCTGTGATAGATCTTCTATAGAATAAATATCATGATGGGGCGGCGGTGAAATGAGATCTATTCCCGGAGTAGAATGTCTAGTTCGTGCAATATACTTATCAACTTTCTTTCCTGGAAGTTGACCGCCCTCACCAGGTTTCGCCCCTTGTGCTATCTTTATTTGGAGCTCGTCTGCATTTACCAGATATTCTGTAGTAACTCCAAAACGTGCTGAAGCCACTTGCTTTATAGCACTTCTTCTAGAATCTCCATTAGGATCCAGTTTATACCTTTGTGGATCCTCACCTCCCTCTCCAGTATTACTTCTCCCACCTATTCTGTTCATAGCTATAGCTATGGTCTCATGGGCCTCTTTACTTATGGATCCAAAGGACATTGCTCCTGTACAAAATCTTTTAAGTATTTCACTTACAGGCTCCACCTCTTCCAGGGGAATACTATTTCCTTTTTTAAATTTTAACAGTCCACGTATGGTACACAGATTTTTGTCCTGCTCATTTATAATTTTTGCATACTCTTTATATACATCATAACTGTTGGTCCTGGCTGCAACTTGAAGTTTATATATGGTTTCAGGATTGAAAAGATGAAATTCTCCCCCTTTTCTCCATGAATAATTTCCTCCTACATCAAGCTGCGAAATAGGTTTTCTTATCTTATTAAAAGCATTTTTATGTCTTGACAGTACCTCACTGGCTATTACATCAATTCCAACTCCGCCTATTCTTGAAGGTGTGCCTTCAAAATATTTGTCCACAAACTCCGAGTTCAAGCCTATGGCTTCAAATATCTGTGCTCCATGATAACTCTGAAGAGAGGATATTCCCATTTTTGAAAGTATCTTCAATATGCCCTGATTTACAGCTTGTATATAATTTTTTCTTGCCGTATTCATATCTATCCCAGTTACATCTCCATCTCTCACCATCTGATCTATAGTTTGATATGCAAGGTATGGATTTACTGCTGAAGCCCCGTAACTTACAAGAAGGGCAAAATGCATGGTTTCTCTTGCTTCTCCCGTTTCCACAATAATTGAAACTTTTGTACGGGTCTTTTCCCTGATCAGGTAATGCTGTACTGCAGAAACCGCTAAAAGACTAGGAATTGCCGCTTCATATGAATCTACATTTTTATCACTCAATACCAATATATTATATCCTTCCTTTATCCTCTTGGAGGCTCTTTCACATATTTTATCAAGAGCTGCTTTAAAACCCTCTATTCCCGTATCACACTTAAAAGTAATTGGAACTGTAGTGGTTTTAAAATCTTCATTTCTCAAGCTTTTTATCTTTGATATCTCCTCATCCGTCAGAACCGGACTTTTAATCTCTATAAATGGATCTTTTGCAATCTCGCCATTTAGTATGTTGGCTTGAGGGGATCCTATATAGTTCAGAAGAGACATTACCGGTCTCTCTCTTATAGGATCTATAGGAGGATTCGTCACCTGGGCAAAAAGCTGCTTAAAATAAGAGAAAAGAAGCTGGTTTTTATTTGAAAGCACAGCCAGAGGCGTGTCATTTCCCATAGAGCCTACCGGTTCCCTGCCTTCAACTGACATGGGCATAAGTATTCTCCTTAGATCCTCAAGAGTATATCCAAAAGCCTGTTGCTTCTCTTTTAATACTTCCGGGGTTATCTGTTCTTTTTCCACAACAGTATCAAACATATCCAGATTAAATCTCAATTTGTTCAATATTTTCTCATAAGGCTCTGCTTTACATATATTTTCCTTTAACTCTTCATCCTTTATAATTTTACCTTTGGCTGTATCCACCAAAAACATCTCACCAGGCTTTAATTTTCCCTTTTCCAGAATATCTTCATTTTTAAATTCCAGCACTCCAGCCTCTGAAGCAAGTACCACAAATCCCGTTTTGGTTATTACATATCTGGCAGGCCTCAACCCATTTCTATCAAGAGTAGCACCTACCTGAATACCATCGGAAAATGAAACAGCTGCAGGTCCATCCCAGGGTTCTATTAGAGAACCATGGTATTCATAAAAAGATCTTTTATACTGTTTACTGCTGCAATTTTGTTCCCAAGCTTCAGGTATTAGAAGCATAAGCGCATGTGGAAGAGATCTTCCATCCTGGTACAAAAGCTCCAGCACATTGTCAAGAGAAGCAGAATCACTTCCGCCTGCATCTATTATTGGAAAAAGATTTTTGATATTTTTACCAAAGGTCCTGGATCTAAGCACACCTTCTCTGGCTCTCATCCAGTTTCTATTTCCTCTTATGGTATTTATTTCTCCATTATGACCAAGATACCTAAAAGGCTGGGCCAAATCCCAGGTTGGAAAGGTATTTGTACTGTATCTCTGGTGCACCAGTGCAATGGCACTTTTAAAATTTATATCATTGAGATCAATATAAAATTTTTTTATCTGATCCGCCAAAAGCAGCCCTTTATATACTACCGTCCTACTGGAAAGACTGCATACATAAAAAACTCTTGCAGCTTCCTTTAATACCTCTTTTACTTTATTTTCTACCTCTTTTCTTATTACATACAGCTTTCTTTCAAACTCAATTTGATTTTCTGCATTTTTTCCTATGAATATCTGCCTTATGATGGGCTCGGTTCCCCTTGCAGTTTCGCCTATACTTCTATTGTCTGTAGGTACATCTCTCCATCCTAAAACCCTCTGGCCTTCTCTTTCTGCAACTCTTTCCATTATTCCCTCACACTGCAGTCTTAGAGCTGTCTCCTTAGGGAAAAATACCATTCCCACTGCATATTCTCCCGGCTGCGGTAGTTCAATACCTAAATTATCACAATTTATCCTAAAAAATTCATCTGGAATTTGGACAAGTATACCTGCTCCATCTCCAGTTTTTGTATCAGAACCAACTGCTCCTCTATGAGTCAAGTTAACTAAAATCTGAATACCACGTTTTACTATACTGTGAGTTTTTTCACCCTTTACATTTGCTATAAATCCAACTCCGCAAGAATCTTTCTCAAAATCAGGATCATACAAGCCCTGTTTTGAAGGAAATTCATTACTAGAATTCATGATGCCATGCCCCCTTTAAAATTGTTAATAAATACCATCAGCTAAGCCGATGGCTTCCTAATACGGCAAAAATACATTTTCTAAGTCCCCATAATATATCTTATGCCTTCTTCCATTTTTAACATTGTACTTTAAATTAAAATACAAGTTCTCAAAAGCATTACAATTTTTATTAATATTTAGTAAAAATATTATCACAATTTACTACAGTATGCAAGTTATATATAAATATATTTCATTTTAATGTATATTTTTTGTAATTGGTATTATGAATTTTCCAAAAAATACAAAAGCAATTCTCCCCGTTTATTTTGCACATTTTTTAAAACATCTGATGGCCAATTATAAAACCCTTTTCCACTTTTACATCCCAATTCTCCAATTTCAACTTTGTTTTTAAGCAAATGAGATGGTTCAGTTGAACTGCAGAGATCCTTAAGCAAATATGCAGATACGGAATTTATTACATCAAGCCCTGCTAGATCAGCAGTACGTATTGGACCTGTAATTGGCAATCTTCTCCCCAATCCATACTCAATAGCTTTATCAACTTCTTCAGGCCTAGCCCAACCCTGTTCCACTATAAATAAAGCTTCCCTCAATAAAGCATGTTGAAGTCTATTTCCGATAAATCCCAGACATTCTTTTTCCATAGGAATGGCCTTATTGCCTATGAACTCAACCCATTCAATAGTCCTAACAATTGTTTCCTTTGATGTTTTTTTACCAGGTACTACTTCCACAAGCGGAATCAATTGAGGGGGGTTCCAAAAATGCGCGACCACTATTCTTTCAGGATGTACTGTATATTTAGCTATATCTGTTGGTAAAAGTCCAGATGTACAAGTTGCTAAAATTACATTTGAGGGGCATATTTCATCTAAGACTTTAAAAAAATACTGTTTCAATTTTATATTTTCGGCTAAACACTCAATTATCAGATCAGCATTTTGAGCTGCTTTTTGAATTGTTTTAACTCCCCTTATGTCATTTATAATTTTTTCACACTGCATTTCTGATAATTTCCCTTCGTTTTTCCAAAAATTTAAACTTGATTCTATATTTTTGAATCCTCTGTATAAACTCATGTCAGATCTGCCATAAATGGTTACTTTAAGTCCAGCTGTGGCACAAAGCAATGCTATGCCAGGTCCCATGGTTCCAGTACCTAATACAGACACTTTTTTAATATTCATATTCATCATCATTCCTTTCAACATAGTTTTATTTGAACATGGAGAACCAAAAACATGCATATCAAAAACATTGAATTAAATATCACTTATTACCGTACCAGTGTTGCCGCATAATGCTTCCTTAAGTTTTTCAAGAGATGTTATTATAGCTCTTTTCCCCCTTTTTGACTCTGCAAACATGACAGCCGCCTTTACCTTAGGCAGCATTGAACCTGGTGCAAACTGTCCTTCTTTCATATATCTACAGGCATCTTGAACACTCATTGCCGATATATTTTTCTGGTTTTTTTTATTGAAATTTATCGCAACTTTCTCAACAGCAGTTAATATAAGCAGTATATCTGCATCAATTATTTCAGCTACCTTCTCTGATGCATAATCCTTATCAATCACTGCAGCAACCCCCTCAAGACTGGTGTCATCTTTCTCAATCACAGGAATCCCTCCACCACCTACAGTGATTACGATATGCCCTGCACTAACAAGCGTTTTAATTACTTCTTCCTCTACAATAGTTTTTGGAAGCGGAGAGGGTACAACCCTTCTCCATCCCCTTCCCGCATCCTCTTTCATCAAATAATTCATTTTGGGCATCATTATTTCAGCCTGTTTTTGTGTAAAAAATGAACCTATAGGTTTTGTCGGGTTCTTAAATGCTTCATCATCTTTATCTACAATCACCTGGGTAATTACTGTTGCTACCTGATTGCTCATTCCCCTTCTCTTTAATTCCTTTTTCAGTGCCTGCTGAAGATGGTAGCCAATATATCCCTGACTCATAGCTCCACATTCCTGAAAGGGCATTACACCTTTTGACCTATCAGCTAAAGCTGCAATTTCATAAGTTGCAATAATCTGACCTATCTGAGGACCATTTCCGTGAGTAACAACAATTTCATTGCCCTCTTCAACAAGATCTACAATGGATTTTGCCGTCTTATAACAGGCTTTAAGCTGAGATTCTGCTGAATTATCCTTAGGATCTGCCTGAAGTGCATTCCCTCCTAAAGCTACCACTATCCTTGACATACAAGATTCCTCCATTTTCATTATTTAATTCAATTCCCTAAACTTCAATATGAACATCAGAAGTCGTTATATCAGATTTTATTTCATATTTTTCATTCATTATTCCAAGCTTGCCCAATACATAGAAAATGATTGACAGTATAACTCCGACAACAGCTGCAAATGCCATTCCCTTTAACTGCACTGTTCCAATATTTACACTGGCTCCGCTTACACCAACTACAAAAGTAATTGCGCCTAAAACCATGTTGTAGTTTATGCTGAAATCAACCTTTGATTCTACAAACATTCTAATACCTTGAACTGCTATTATCCCATACAGCAGCATAGTGATTCCGCCCATAACAGGTTCTGGAATAGCCTGTATTGCAGCTGCTATTTTACCTATGCATGAAAATATTATTGCAAACATGGCAGCTCCCCTTATTACCCATACAGAATAAACCCGCGTAATTGCCATTACGCCTATATTTTCTCCATAAGTGGTATTTGGTGTTGAACCTGTAAACCCTGAAATAACATTACTAATACCATCTCCAAGAAGTGAACGGTAAAGTCCGGGATCCACCAGTAAATTTGAGCCAGTTATCTTGCCGGTGACTATCAGATGGCTTATGTGTTCTGCAAACACAACTATACAGGCGGGAGCGATTATAAAAATTGCACTCCAGTCAAATACGGGAGCCTGAAACTTAGGAAGTGAAAACCAATTTGCATCTGCAATGATCTTTGTATCCACCATTCCCATAATAAAGGCAAGAATATAGCCTGAAACTACAGCAATTAAAATCGGTATAACCTGTGCAAATCCTCTGAATATAACGGAGCCAAATATTCCTACCGCCAGAGTGAATAGAGCTACAAAAATGACTTTTGGATCAGCTACATAAGGTTGAACAACTTTTCCTACTGCCGTAGCAGCAGGAGCAAGACCTGATTGAATTGCTGCATTTGGAGCAAGCTCAAGCCCAATTACTGCAACAACTGCACCCATAACAGCAGGAGGCATGACAACGTCAATCCACTTTATTCCAAACTTTTTTACAATATAGGACATCAATATGAAAAACAGTCCAAAGAAAATGAATCCTGATTGTGCATGACTGAAACCACCAAAAGATGTGATAATTAAAATAGTAGGTGATATGAACGCAAAACTTGAGCCTAAATATGCTGGAATTCCACCTTTGGTTACGTAGGAGTAAATCAATGTACCAATACCATTCATCAAAAGACAGATTGCAGGGTTTACTCCAAGAATTAGCGGTACAAGAATGGTAGCACCAAACATAGCCGTCAGATGTTGAAAACTAAGTGGTATAGTTTCAACAATGGGTAGTTTCTCATGAATTCCTACAACACGTTTCATAAATTTTATTCTCCTCCTTAAATAATTTTATTTAACGCCTCGTATACTTTATCTGCTGAAAAAGGCGTTTCAAAAAGATCAACTCCTGTTGCATCCGCAATCGCATTTCCAATGGCAGAGGTTACTGAGATCATAGGGTGTTCTGCGCAACCTCTAGCACCATAAGGCCCATCAAGCTGCGGCGTCTCTATAAAATGTACTTTAACAAGTTCAGGCAGATCCTTCATTGTAGGTATTTTGTAATCTACAAAACTCCTGGTCAAAAGTCTGCCTTGAGAATCATATTTGAGGGTTTCGGATAAAGCTGTACCTATTCCCTGAACAATCCCGCCAACTACCTGCCCTTTTACCAGCATTTTATTTATAATGTGCCCAAGATCTATAGCGGTTATTACTTTTAAAATCTTTATATCCCCGGTATTAGAATCCACTTCTATTTCAAAGGCATGTGCACCATATGTCCAATCAAGAGCCGGCCTGCCCTGACCAGTATCTTTATCAAGAATTGTCAATCCCTGTGCTATATATTTACCCCTGCCTATAAGTGGACCACCTATGCCATTCCCATTTGGATAAGTATAGCCTACTGCTATTTCTTTATAAGACACTTTATTTTCTGGAAACTGCTTTACATACACACATTCATCACCAAGTGCAAGATCCCTTTTCGAAGCACGAAGAACAATCGCTCCTACATCAAAAATTTGCTCTTCAATATCATCACAAGCTTGAAGTACAGCATTTCCTCCCAATATGGTCATTCTGCTTGCCACAGTTTGCCAATCATAGGTTGCTGAGTCCGTATTTGTTTTAAACACTGCATGAACTTTTTCTATCGGCACATGCAATCTTTGGGCTATCATCTGACTCATAGCTGTATATGCACCCTGGCCCATATCTATTCCAGCCACATTAAACCTAACGGAACCATCTTCATTCATCTGAATCAAAGCGGAAGTAGCTGCATTACTTGGCATGGCAGGTGCCTTATGAAGTACTGCTATGCCTTTGCCCCTATATATACCAGTTTTCTTCTCAAATGCTTTTTCGGCTTCCGTCTTACTCCTTCCCCATTCTATATCCTCAGCAACAGTTTTTAAACATTTGATAACGTTTCCAGATTGTTCATAAATAGGTTCTCCTGTTATGGTTTTAGAGCCAGGTCTTAACAGATTTTTCAATCTAAATTCCAATGAGTCCATTTTCAATTTTTTTGCTACAAGCTCCATCTGACGTTCTATTGCCCAAAAAATTTCAGCATGCCCAAATCCCCTATAAGCTGTACCAAAAATATGATTTGTATAAACAGTATAAGAATCAAGTTTAACATTTTCTATTTCATAAGGACCTGCACCCGAATACCCAGTTGCCCTTGTTATATTTACTCCATAATCTGCATATGCTCCTGCATCCCATAAATATTCAATTTCTTCAGCTACAATTTTGCCATTTTTCTTAACACCTGTTCTGAGCTTTGCAGTAAGACCCTGCCTGCAGGGAAGAGTCGATATTTCTTCTTCTCTCGTTGCAACAAATTTCACCGGTTTCCCTTTAGCAGCCTTTGAAAGAAGTGCAACCAGTGGTTCCAGATGAATACCTGCTTTGCCTCCAAAACCTCCTCCTACATAAGGTACGGTAACATCGATATTTTGAATTGGAATTCCCAGTGCCACACTGAACAGATTGCGAAGCGTATATGGGGATTGAGCACTACTCCAAATCTTTATTTTATCTCCAGTTCCCCATCTTGCTATAACCGCATGTGTTTCAAGGGGAACATGCAAAATCTGCGGAACTTTAAATTTATTTTCAACTATCAGATCTGATTCATCAAACCCCTTTTCAATATTTCCCTTTCTGAGCTTAAAATGATTTGCTATATTTGTATCAGCTTCCGGGAAAAACACATCCGGAATTGTCCTATAATTTTTTAGATCCGGGTGAATCAATATGGAACCGGGCTTTACGGCTTCTTCTACATCAAGCATTACTGGCAAAGACTCATATTCAACTTCAATGAGATTCACAGCTTTTTCAGCAATATCCAAACTCACAGCTGCAACGGCCGCAACAGCTTCTCCAAAGTATCTCACTTTATCTACTGCCAAAATAGATTTATCTACAATATAGATTCCAAGCTTTTGATAAGCTTGTTTGCCAGTCAACACTGCTTTTACCCCCGGTAAACTTCTTGCCATGCTCACATCAATGTTTTTAATCAATGCATGGGCATAGGGGCTGGTTTTGAGCTTAGCATACAACATGCCTTTGGAGCTCATATCCTGTACATACTGCGCTTCCCCTGTAACTTTTTCGATACCATCTACTCTGGGTATACTATTCCCCACATAATTGAAATTCATAATTATTCACCTTCCCCTGCAGCAGCTTCGACAGACTCTATGATGTCCTCATATCCGGTGCACCTGCACAGATTTCCCTGTAACGCTTCTTTTATCTCATCTCTGCTGGGATGTGGGTTTTTCATAAGCAGTGCTTTGGCCGACATAATCATCCCAGGAGTACAGAATCCGCACTGAAGACCATTATGCTTTATAAAAGATTTTTGTAATTTTGATAACTCTCCAGATTTTGCTTCACCTTCAATGGTTTGGACTTCTCCTTCCGCAGCTTCCAGTGCCATAACACAACAGGAATTTACGGCTTTACCATTCAAAATAACCGTACATGCACCACATTCACCTGCACCACAACCTTCCTTAGTACCTGTAAGCCCTAATTTTTCACGCAAAAACCAAAGCAGAGTACTATTTGACGGCACTTCTTCAAAAACCTCATCTTCATTTACATACAAATGCAATTTCTCCATATAATTATCTTCCCCCCTTCAGTTCATCAACTATTTTACAGGTTAAGTATCGAGCCATTGCAATTCTGTACTCCTTAGTAGCTCTTACATCACCAATGGGCTTAATTCTGTTTATGACAGCCTCTGCTATTTTATTTCTGTATTCTGTAAAATTTGATACTTTAAAATTTTCTGTATATTCTATCAAAACTGGTGTAATTGCCACTGCACCAAGAGACAATTTTAAATTTCCATCTTTCCTCAAATAACCTGCTGCACTTATCTGTGAAAGATCGTGACCTTTTATTCTTGACCTTTTAATAAATCTGCCCTTTCCCTGAATTGGTGGATAAATTACTTTGACAACCATCTCATTTTCTTTTAAAACATTTTTCTTTACTCCTGTAAAAAAGTCTTTTAGCAATACCTCTCTATGTCCATTTACTGATGATATACAGGCTCTTCCTTCAAGTACAAGTGAGGCTGGAAGCATATCCCCTCCTGGTGATGAATTGCATATATTTCCAACTAATGTCGCTCTATTCCTAATCAGTGTATTCGCAAGAACTTTAGCTGCATCAATTAATATTTGATAATCTGAACTCATGTCATGACAATCTATAATTTCATTTAGCGTCACCGCAGAACCTATGGTAAGTCCGATTCCACCATTGTAGGAGATACTATGAAGTTCTTCAATCCCCTTAATATCAACAAGATACTTGCAATGGATAGAATTATTTCTCAATACGATTATTACATCCGTTCCTCCAGCTAGAATTTTTGCCTCACTTCCATACATATTCATCAATTTTAAAACCTGTTGTAAAGTCTCAGGTCTAATGTATTGAAAATCCTGCAATTAAATCCCCCCAATCAATATGAATGTATATTTAATGCCCCTAAAGCATTTTATAATTACAATCAATCATACAACCTGCATCTTTAGGGGCATTTCACAAATCCTACATAACTCTTATCAACATTTTATTTAGCTTCTTTAAAAATAAATCCACAACAATTTTTATTGACACTCTCTTTAACAACTCCCACAGTTGAAATAAGTTTCATGCCAATTACAGGATTTCCAACCTCCAATTGGCCTGTCACCTTAAGTCCATTTTTAAATTCAGCAACTCCAAAATACAAATAGGGCTTCATATAACCTTCTGGAAGGTTGTATACTTTTGTATAGGTCAAAAGTTTTGCATCTCCCTCAAGGGGTATCTTCTCAAATGTTCTGTTACCACACTTTTTGCATACATAATGCTTAGGATGGTGGAGTTTTCCACATGCTGTGCATCTGTAGGCATACATTTTTTCACCCATAATTACTCCCCCTCCTTTGTCACTATAGTAGCCACAACATTATTTCCAAAACCGCCAAAATTTACTGCAAGTCCTGTCTTCGCACCTTTTACCTGACGTCCATCCGCTTCACCCCTCAGTTGTTTAACCAATTCCACAACTTGAGAAACACCTGTAGCTCCAAGTGGGTGTCCTTTAGCCTTTAATCCTCCGGAAGTATTAATTGGAATTTTACCATTTATCTTGGTTTCGCCATTTCTGGCCGCAATATGTCCTTCTCCCCTCTTAAAAAATCCAACTTCTTCAGATTCAACAATTTCTAATATCTGAAATGCATCGTGAAGTTCAGCCACATCAATATCCTCAGGCCCTAAATCCGCCATTTCATAAGCCTTCTGTGCAGCTAGTCTCACTGCCAGCAGATCTGTAGGCACTTCCCTTTCGGCCATGGCATGTGTATCAGTGGCTTGACCAATTCCAGCAATTTTTACCGGTTTTTTTGCAAACCTATCTGACTTATCCATAGCACACAGAAGAACTGCTGCTGCACCATCAGATACTGGACACACTGAATACAATCTGAGTGGAGAGGCCACATATGGATTTACTATCCCCGCATCTTCATCCTCTGTAATCGCATATAGATTTGGCACCGTATGAATATGGGCTACTGGATTGTGCAGTGCATTTTCGTGATTTTTTACAGAGACAATGGCCAAATCCTTTTCTGTTATCCCATATTCTTCCATGTATAACCTTGTAAACATCCCTGCAAGCGACGGTAAAGTTATGCCATAATCATATTCTGCTTCCGGATGAAGCATTGTAGCAACAAAATCAGTGCTCTCCCATCCACTGACAACTCTCATCATCTCTCCACCCACAACTAAAACCGCATCGCACATACCGCTGGCAATTGCCATATATCCCAATTTTATTGCTGAAGCACCTGATGCCGGACCATTCTCAACAGTTTCTGCCATAGCTGGCCTTAAATTCAATGTGTCTACAAGCGCAGATGCAACACCACATTGCTTGTTTAAAATACCAGCTCCCATTGTAGCTACAAAAACCTGATCTATCCCATGTTCTCCCTCTACAGTTCTTACCCCGGCATCATCAAGAGCCTGTACTGCTGCCATACACAGCATATCCATAAAGGTTCCCTCAGACATTTTCCCAAACTTTGTATGGCCTACTCCTACAATTCCTACTTCTCGCATCTTTTATACCCCGGAATCTGCGCATAGGTAATTGGGAGAATGGGATTTTCAGCAGTCTTAAGAAGTTCTTCTTTCACAGGCCTGCGTCCTGCTAATTTATCAGCTCTGTGTCTTTCCCAAAGAGCTCTTGTCAGCACGTACGTTGGCACACCTCCTAGTTCATGCCATATTTCAGGCCTTGACTCCAATTCGTATTCAATCATCCATCTTTTAAATCCGTTTGGACTTTCAGCTACTATCCAAACTTCTTCTTGATTTAAAATATCCAGATGATATTCCATTTTTGCTGCAAACAGCTGTGCGCCGATTCTAAGCCCCTGTTTTAAAGCCATGGTATGATATGACATCCCTACCTTCTCATCTACCATACGCCCATTTACAATTCCAACTATTATTCCATCTATCGTACCAATTAAACAGTACTCATTTTTAACTCTGTAGCGATAATATCCCAAAAGTTCTGCATACAATCTAGAAGCAACAATATCATAAAAATCTTTTTCCACTGTCATGAGAGGTTTAACTGCTTCTAAAATATGAGGCACCTCTTCTCTACTTATTTGACGAATTACCAGTTTATCTCCATTAGCCATGGAAATCACTTTAGGAGGATATGGTTTCATGGGTAATTCAACAGGTCTTAAGCTCTGTTCCATTTTGTCTACTATCATTTTCTATCATCCTTTCATATCATAATTTTATTTTGACAATTTACTCTGCATCAAAAGCCACTATTCGGCATATACATGATTCTCCGCCTTCAAATCTCCAAGGGAAACATCCAATTATCAACCTCTTTCCAAGCACCTTGTCTATATCTCCACCAAGATTTTCAGCATGTACAATATTATATGGGAAGAGATTATAGTGCATCAATTGATAGTCTTCATCCGGCCAAAAATCTTCAAGTCCCTTTCCATATTTAGATCTCAAGAATTTATCAGCCTTTTTTGCTTCCTTTGGAGCCCATTCGCGAATTTTGGTATTCATAGGATGATCTGCAGAGCCGCAGTCAACACCTATCCATTTAAATTTCATTTTTTTACACCAGTTTGCAAATTCCTTGGTTGGTCCTGGATGCCTCATCATAACTCTTTCTTCGTCAGCTTCAGGCTCATCCCATGCATATCTATGATATCCCGTATGAATGATAAGTATATCTCCCTTTCTTACATCTGCTCTATCCATAATATCTTTTGAAGTATAGATCCCATAATCTTCAGCTATATCGGATATATCAACAACTACTCCTGGTGCTACCAGTTCTTCCAGCGGAATTGCAGAAATATCTCTACCATGAGTGCAAAAATGCAATGAACCATCAAGATGAGTACCTACATGGTTTGAATGAGTCAGTACCTGCCCATTGGCACCATTTGAAGAAAGTCTTTTGAAAAATTTGATCTGCAGCGGCTCATAGGTTGGCCACGGTGGCGTCAAATGGCTTAACTTTTGAGTTAAATCATACATCTTTACTGATTTAAAGGAATCAATAATATTCATAATATAACCTCCATTTATAATAAATTGTATTTATTGATAAAAAATTTTAAAGCGTCTTCAAAACATTTCATAGGCGGATTTACCACGCCTGCTCCAATTTGACCAACACCTGCTTTATTGCTGGCAATGCCTGTATTTATTACCGGCAGTATTCCTGTTTCTATAACCTTCCTCATATCTATTCCAGTAGGAGTTCCCCTGAAATTGATGCCGGGTATTTTATAGGCATTATTCTCTGCATATGTTATTTCATACATGGTATTTGTATAATTAACGGCATCCTTTGGAGTACCGCCAACAAATTGTACAATTGCAGGCGCTGCTGCCATAGCAAAACCACCTATACCTGCTGTCTCAGTTATACAGCTGTCCCCAAGATCCGGGTTGGCATCTTTTTCGTCAAATCCTGGAAAGTACAATCCCTGTACCATTTCACAGGGGGCTGTAAACCACTCTTTACCCGTACCAACCATTCTGATTCCAAAATCTGTTCCATTTCTTGACATTGTATACAATATGGTGCAGTATTCAATACCTTCCAGTGGATCAAGGCTGCATTTGCAAGCAGGCATTGAAATATTCAAGAAAAAATGATCATTTTTATCTATAAAAGTCAATACCTCTTCTTTTTGCTTGTCTGAAAAATCCGTCCTCACAACAGCTGGTGCAATCTCTCTAAACAAAAGCGATGTGGCAGCTTTATTTCTATTGTGACCTTCATCCCCCATTTGAAGAAATTGGGCAAATATTGTCTTTAAATCTATGCTCCCCTTTATCTCAAGAGCTTGTTTAAGAACAGGTGCAAGATAATTCTGCATCCAATACAGTCTATCAAGTACTTCCTTTCCATAAGCTCCAAATCTCAATACTTTTCCCAATCCTTCATTGAATGTACAATAGGCATAGTTTCCAAATGTTTTATTCTGCACAATCCAAACCGGCATGGAGTAAGTAACTACACCTGCCATAGGCCCTACTGCCGAATGATGATGGCATGGTTCAAAATTTAATTCACCAGACAATACCATTTTTATGGCTTCATCTTTATTGCTGGCCAATTTTTCATAAATCAGCCCGCCAATTATGGCTCCTTTAAGTGGTTCACTCATTCTATCCCAGGTTATAGGTGGTCCTGCATGAAGTATGGTTTTCTTAGTCATTCCAGGTATAACCTCTCCAGCCATACCTACACCTACAAGAACTGGTTGGGCGGACAATAATCTATCCACGGCTTCACCATTGGCTTTTTCTATTTTATCAACCACTTTTTCATCCTCCAGCATGGAAAGCCACCTACTTGCCTTGCTTGGTGGTTTCCAATCGACCTGGATACATGGTACATGTTGACTTTTCAAATCATTATAGAAAGATTCCAGTCCCAAATTAATTGCCTTAATATCTTGTTTAAATAATTTATTAACTGCAGTCAAATCAATCACTTCCATTCATAATATTATTTAATTCAACTTCTTCATCAATTTTGCACAGAATCTGACAGCTTGAGCATTTGAAGGCATAACTATAACACCAGCCTTTTCTAATTTTTCCTTCTGTTCTTTAAAATTCTGCGGATCAGCTTCCGTACCACAGACATATCCAACTACACAAAGGTATTTGCCTCTGCTTCGTGCATTTTTCTTTGCCTCAATAATTTGTGGAAGCATTTCTCCCGCTGGATCAACATGGCATCCATAACCTATAACAAAATCCATCAATATAATTGCCACTTCCCCGTCATGGGCTTCTTCTGGCAATCTTTCCACTCTTCCCATAGGATCAATCATAGGATGAGGCCTTCCTACAGTAAAATCGTCATCTCCTAAATCAATACAGGTGTTTTTTTCACTTTTCGATATGTCCTTAAGCCTGTAATCCTGGGAGAGAGGTATATTTGAATACATCGCATACCCTTCTTTATCAAGAAGCTTCATGGCCTCATCTGCTAAAGTGCCTCCTGTATACAATGCCCTTATATATTTTTGCTCACTGTCAAATTTCAAGGATTCTCTTTCTACCAATGCATCTATTTCATTTTTCGTCTGTGTAAATCCTGTATAGTCAAGGACAGGATTTCCCTTAGACAGCGCCACAGCTTTATGAGCTGCATCCTCCAGGCTAACACAACTGTAAGCCCCATGAGATTCAATTTCTTCTCTGTCCCCGCCTATAAAATCAACTACCACAGATTTATTTGCACTGCCTATCATATTTAATATTTTTTCATAAACTTCCAAATCAGGCGGTTTTGAAATCAACACTATTACCTTTGTATCCGGATCATCTATCAATGCTTTAAATCCCTCTATCATCATAATCCCGCCTACAGCACTTTTTAAATCTCTTCCGCCCGTTCCAATGACCTGAGATACACCTCCTCCCAGTCTGTCAATAAGTACAGTGACCTCCTGAGTACCTGTTCCAGAGGCTCCTACAATTCCTATATCCCCTTTTCTAACCACATTTGCAAAACACAGTGGAACATGGTCTATTATTGCAGTACCACAATCAGGTCCCATTACGAGCAGCCCTTTATCTCTGGCAAATTTTTTCAATTCTATCTCGTCTTCCATTGAAACATTATCACTAAATAGCATTACATTTAGTCCATTTTTTAAAGCCCTTCTCGCTTCATCTGCGGCATATTCCCCTGGGAGAGAAATAATTGCCAAATTTGCATCTTTCATATGCTTGATAGCGCTTTTCAAAGTCTTAGGCTTATATTCATCTTCACTCCCTGGTTCTTCCTTCTTGAAATTCAAAAGTTCATCTACCTTATTTATGATGTTTTCATAAGCATTATCCTCTTCTTCGTCTACCAATGCGGCAATAAAAAAATCATTGGGAGTTAAATTCTTTACATCCGCATTACTTAATTTTAAATTGTCTGCCAGATCCTTATTGAGATCTGTTCCCATACCCACAATTATTTCATTTACATAGGGTAGTTTTTTTATTTCTTTGGTGATAACCATTAGGGCTACAGAATCATAATAAGTATTTTTTCTAATATCTACACAAAGTTTCATTCAAGCAAACCCTCCTATATTTTTTCTATACACTATATCTGTCAACATTTTGCTTCCTACATAAATTCCAAGAGCAGTATCTGTTCCTGAAGTTTCTCCGTAATCAATTGTATTTATAAGTGATGAAACAATCGCTTTCTTATCGTTGCAAGTTATAAGTGACGTCAAAAGCTTTCTGACCGCCTCATTTGTTTCTCCTACAGCAGAATGTTTCAACATTTCCCTGCTTACTCTTGTAGTCTTATTTAGCCCCTGGCTGATGATTTTTTTATTCAAATTACATATTCTTGAAAAATTTAAATTATAATAATTTCCAAAATATATAAGAGAAATCATAAGTCCGCTGATAAAATCATCCATTGCCGGAGTCAATCCGGGGCCGTATCCAATAACATTCTCTCCTCTTTGCATTAGCTGCTGCCCATCACCTTCTAATAAACTTTTAATAAATTCTATAAACTTGAATCTAATAAATTCAAAAGCCTTGTTATAAGAATATATACAAAAATGTTTAAGCTGCAGTTCAGGTAATTCATCACTTAATACAGTCATCAGCCATCCAATTCCATAAAATTTGCCATACACACTGAGTCCATCTTCCAGCACTTTTATATTTGCTAAAATTTCCTTTTCTGTGCATTTTGAAGATTTTATTAAAACCCCTGGGAACCATCTCCTTGCAGTATTCAACTCAATAAATATATTTTTCTCATTATTATAGATAACGTTTTCACCAAAGACAAATTTGAATCCTTTCTTCACTCCAAGTTCCATGAAATTAACTTTCCCTTGATTTTCCACCAGGATGCTCATAGGCGCCATATTTTTGCTGCCCCTAAGCAGTGTAACAAGTCCCTTTGGGGTTTCAATATTACATGCACTTTTAAATACAGAATGAACTTTACCTTCCACTATTTCTTCATTCATCAATGCATTCAGTAAATTTTCGCATATCAGAAGTGCCTTCATGTCATCAATCCTTTTTTACATTATACATGTATAATTCTAAATCTTTATCTTTCTAATAATATATTAACATGTTTAATTCTGTATAGCTTTATGTAATATATCTAAATATTCTATCAATTTATTGTTAATTATTAATAACATAAAAAAGCTGTCTCCTCTTTTGAGACAACTTTTTTATAGTAGAATAACTTATATACTGACAAATTCAATATGAGTTAAGGCTCATTTGATTAAATTCAAAGCCTTGATTGCAATTTCAAGATTTAACCTGTTATCTGCGTTTTCCAGATCTATATCTATAATATCTTTAATTTTTTGCAATCTATATATTATAGTATTATAGTGCATAAACATCTTCTTTGACATTTTTTTCATATTACCATTACATTCAAAATAGATTTTAAGAGTATTGAGCAGTTCAGTCCTATTCATCTTGTCATATTCTATCAGAGGCTTTATAGTATCATTACAAAACTTAACAAGTTCACTTTGAATACCATCGAAACCCAGTATCCTATATAGGCCTAAATCATCGTAATGTATGATATTTCCTGAAATTGACCTATTTAACTTTTCTACGATAAATTTCGCCTGGCCATAGCTTTTATTCAGTTTATGAGCATCGCTGTAAGAACGTCCAATTCCTATTTTAAATTGTTCTTTTTTAAATTCCCTTAAAGCTTCCATTAGTACATCATTACAAAAACATTTTATTTTTTCCCTCACCAATTGTGGTTCCTCAGACAAATCATTTTCATATAAAATGATAATCCTGTCACTTTTATCCACATATAATATTTTTTCTCTGCTTATTCTAGATATTCTTCCAATAATAAATAGCAAAGTACTAATAGCATCGCTGTTGAAATTTGAATTCTTTAAACTCGTATTTTTATTCTGAAAAGATTCATTTAAATATATAATAGCTACACCATGCTTTTTATCCATATGAAAATCAAATGTCTTTGCTCTTTCAATAGCCTTATTTTGTCTATTTTCATCCTCACTGAATAAATTATCAAAAAATTCCATTTTATAGCGACTCTCCATTTTTGATATGGAGAGTTTTTTAACAAAGTCCAATGCAATTATATGGACATAGGATTCTATAAGCATTTTATCCAAAGGTGTCAGTTCTTTCCTGTCGAGCCATATAAGAATACATCCATATTCAACTTTTTCAATAACTATTGGAATTGTCACCCTTTTAATGCTCTTTCCGTGAATTACATCTATGCTTTCATTGTAAATTCCATCGGATTCATCTTCTATTCTTTTATAACTTAAATTTACATGCTGGTTAATAAGCTTGTCAATTAAATTTTTATTTATATTCTCAGTACAAAAAATTTCACAACTGCCATCCAGATTTTCATATATCACCAGTGAATTCCCAATATTTTCATATAATTTTCTTCCGATTTCCCTCAGGCTTCCGCCTTTCATCATTATATTCATCACTTCTCTGTTGAATTTATCTATTTTCAATAATTGCCGCATCTGCTCCTCAATTACCTCATCTAGAACAATGGATATTACATCTCTATGAGATACATCCATTGGTATTTCAATAATGGGAAAATCTATTTCATCTGCCAGTTCAATGATATCATGTGGTATCTCTTTTACATACCTTCCAATTTTAATTCCAAGACCTGCTACACCTTTTTCATTCAATTCTGGAATAAGCTCCATCAATACATTTATATTGTCCCTAATAGAGTATGCTGTAGTAATCAAAAGTTCTCCCTCACCAACCCATTCTATGATATCAGGAACTTCCATCACATCCACCTTAGTTATTCTTTTGTTCATTCCCCCTTTTCCCGCCAAAACCCTGGCTTTATTTAATTTATCAATTTGCAAGAGTTTTTCCAAAGGAATACCTAGATAACTATACAAAATACCTACATCTCCTGAAAGTTTAGTAGTCAGATATGCTCTATGTCCTTATATTATACTTTTTAATTTTACTATATAAGGTGTTTCTCCTTATTCCAAGAGCATCCGCTGAATGAGTAATATTACCCTTAAATCTCCTCAATACCTTTGTCAGATGCAACTTCTCCATATAATCCAATTTCAAACATTCATCCCCAGGATCCAGTATTATTTTACCATCATATTCTTCTTCTCCAAAATAATTTGAAGGTATAGCTCCTGAATTCACAATAAGTTCTACAACATTCTTCAATTCTCTTATATTCCCAGGCCAATCGTATTTTATCATATTTCTCAAATATTTTTCAGGTATAGTAAAACTCTTTTTACCTAATTTTTTTGAAATACTACCCATAAAATATTTTAAAAATAATATTATATCAGACTTTCTCTCTCTCAAAGGAGGTAAGTATACAGGCAGCACATTGAGCCTATAATATAGATCTTTTCTGAATTTTCCCAATTCCACTTCTTTTTTCAAATCTTTATTAGTAACAGCTATAATCCTCACATCTATGGGAATGGATTTGGTACTTCCTATTTTTGCTATTACACCTTCTTGAACTACCCTTAAAAGTTTCGTCTGCATGTCAAGTGGCATCTCTCCAATTTCATCCAGCATTATGGTTCCACCATCCGCCAATTCAAATTTACCGATATTTCCACCCTTTTTTGCGCCTGTAAATGACCCCTCTTCATATCCAAAAAGCTCGGATTCCATAAGTTGCTCGGGAATGGCTCCGCAGTTCAGAGCTATGAAAGGTCCATCCGATCTGCTGCTGTAATTGTGAATGGACTGAGCAAACAATTCTTTTCCCGTACCACTTTCACCTATTATAAGTATGGTGGATTTACTGTTTGAAATCTTCTTTGAATATTCTACAATTTTTATGAAATTTTCATCTTCTCCAATTATATTGTCGAAAGTGTAATAGGCCTGATTTTTATTCTGTTTTTTTATATTTTTTATATCTTCAAATACATATATTATCTCAATTGCATTTTTTTCAGAATTGTAAACAGGGTTAGCTATCAAATGGCATCGGGCTTTACTTCCTGATATATATAAATTTACTTCCTGGGAAACACTTTTCCCCAAATATAAATTCTCTTTTACCTTCTCCCAATTCCCTATAATATCCTCCATTTTAGCCATTTTAATCTTATTGTCACCCATAATACTCAAAGCTTTTTCATTGCAGACTTCTATTTTCCCATCCAAATCGGAAGTCACTATTGGCATTGGAATAAAATTAAATATATTTTTTTTATATTTATTATTTATGTTATATATTATCTCATATTCCCTTACCTTTAACATTTCTTCTACAGCATTGGATGCTGCAATAACCATTCCCAATGTATGCGGATGTACATATTCAATATACCCTGTGAGATCAAGAACAGCTATAAGGTTGCCGTATCTATCTTTTATAGGTGCTGCAGAACAGGTCCATTTATGATATTCATGAATAAAATGCTCATTCCCCGAAACCTGAATGGGTTTATTGGTCTTAATTACCATGCTCATTGCATTAGTCCCTATATTTTCCTCATTCATAAAAGCTCCGGGAATCATCTTCATAGAAAATGATTCCGAAAGTATTTTTTCATCACCCATGGCATTTAATATACAACCTTCTTTATCCGTAAGCAATATAAAAAAATTAGAACCTCTTACAAAATTCATTAAATTCTCTATATAGGGTTCTGCAGTTAATATGAGGTTTCTATTGAAAGTAAACCTTCTCTGTAATTCTGTATCACAGACAATTCTTTTACTAAAGACTTGATTTTTTTGAATTCCAAGCCTCTTACATCTTTCATGAGAACGATTTAACTCCACATTGTAGTTATGATGAGTTTTTCTTATAACCTCCATAATATACCCTCCTTGATATAATGGTAAAATTTTTAGCGCTTAATTTTCACATATTCAAATTAAATTTCTCTTTTACCCAATTTTTTTCCTCATCATTCCAACACAATTCATTTATGCATCCGTAATTCTGCTTTATTTTAAATATATGGTATAAGGGTATTGATAAAATATGGCACAATATAACTCTATTTACCCCTGCATGAGTTATAATCATTATGTCACCTGTACTATTCTCTATAATATTCATCATTTTTGGTATAACCCTTTTTTGAAGTTGCTCAAAACTTTCTCCACCTTGAGGTACAAAAGTTTCTATACTTTCCCCTCTTTTTTTAAATTCATCGGGGAAAAACTTTTTCACATATGTGAAAGTTTTTCCCTCCCATTTACCCATATTTATTTCCTTAAACTCCTCTATCATTATCCTGTCTATATTTTTATATTTCAAGATTATATCTGCTGTCTGCACACATCTCTTTAATGGACTTAAATATGCTCTCTCTATATCTATAGTGGAGAAAAATCTCTGCAATTTTTTACATTGTAATATTCCTTCCCTGCAAAGTGGCAAATCCGTATTTCCTACATAACGCTTTTCATTTCCATTCCCCACGCTACCATGTCTTACTAAATAAATTTTCCTATAGTAATTCAATCTTCTCTCCCACTACCTTTTCCACTTTATTCATTATTTTCTCTGCATCACGCAATCTCTTTTCTATTTTTATCTTAACCTCTGCATTGTCAATATATTTCAAAAGTGCCTTGTCAAACCTATGTCTAAGAGAAACACATCTATCTTCTTCCACGAGCTTATCTGCCAAATACAATATTTCATTCTCACTTATTTCGTCGTTTTCTCCTACCTCTATATTCATATGAGTACCTATCAAATCGCCAATATGTCCATATCCAAGTTTCCTCAATATATTCGCCCCTGCCAGTGCATGACTTCTTGACTTCCTGGATATATCATGCAGGAGAGCTGCAGCTTCCAAAACATCCGCATCAAAATTGTACCCCTTTTTATTTAGCTTTTTCAGAATACAGGCACATACCTGTGACACCTTTTCACAGTGCTTTATTATATTATCAGGCACACTGTAATCAGCTAGAATACAATAACATTCTTCTTTACTAGGAGCCTTGGAATTAAAATATTTCAAAAGTCCAAGATAATCTTCCCTGGTATCCATATCCATTATGATGCCGTTATCACATACGGGTACATTTACAGAATCAGAATTAAACTCATTCAAAAAATTTTTTAATCCTCCGGGCTTTTCCCAGTTTTCTATCATACTTTTATACTTGCAGTCTATTAAAGGTGGATGTCCTTTTTTGCCCCTGAACACGGGATATAAAATTCCACTGCCACATGATGCATATTTACTGCCTAAAGATTTTACGGTATCGACTTTGACAAGAGGAATGTCCACAGGGAGCATAAAAAATGCCTTTACCTTGCTGTCCAAAACCCTTAAAGCTTCTACTATAGAGGAATACATACCCTGGGGATAATTCTTATTTTCTATACACCTAATCCCAAAATCTCCCAGTACTTCTCTCACTTCATTCCCCCTGTATCCAGTTACAACTACAACATCATCAATTCCCGAAGCTATAAATGTATTTACAGCCATTTCAACTGCCGTATATTTTCCAAATTTTAAAAGAGGTTTAAAATCGCCCATCCTAGAAGAATATCCCGCCGATAAAACTATTCCGGCAAAGTCACTGCATCCCATTTTAACTTTCTCTTCTGACCTTAATCATTTCTGCTGTAATACTTACAGCTATTTCCTCAGGTGTCTGGGCTCCTATTGAAATTCCTATTGGACAATGTACCCTTTTCAAATCTTCGGCAGTATAACCTTCATCCATGAGTCTCTTATATACAAAATCTCTTTTAGTTTTACTTCCTATCATCCCTATATATTTAGCATCAGTTTTTAGAACCTGTGCCAGCACTTCCTTGTCATAGCCATGTCCTCTTGTGACTATTATGATATAACTTCTATTATCTATTTTTACACAATGAGATATATCTTCAAAAGATTGAATAACCTTTACCTCGTCTGCTGTCTTAAAATTCTCCCTATTTGCAAATTCTTCTCTATCATCTAAAACTATAGTTTTGAAATTAAGCATTTTAGCAACAACTGCAATCTTCTGGGATACATGTCCCGCTCCCATTATATAAACACTTTCACTGTTCAATACAGGTTCTACAAGATACAATCTGTCATCTTCTCTAACATTATGAAAATGTATATTCTTAAAATTCTTTCTAACTTTTCTAAGTATTTTTTGGGTCATATCGTTTTCTTGTCCATAAAAACCGGTTTCAGTGCAGATCCACTTATCAATTCCTGTCACATAATTTTCTTTTTCATCCAATCTGGTTATAAATACGAAATTATCACCTTTATTTTTTAATTCAAAGGACTTTTTATATATGAAATTCATAGCTTCATCATCAGGATTTATATATTCCAGAAGAAGTTTCAACGACCCTCCGCAGGCAGCTCCGATAGCAGAGGCCCCTTCATTTGAGAGCGTAAATTCCCTAATTACAAACCTCTTATTTTTAAATATATCAGCTGACATCTTTATGGCCATAGCTTCAAGTATGCCTCCGCCTATAGTACCTTCAATAGAAAGATCTCTTTTAATAATCATCTTAGTGCCCTGTTCCCTTGGTGCTGAACCGGATTTCTCCAAAATAGTTGCAAGTACAAAATCTTCCCTGCTGCATAATAGATCATTCATTACCTCATAGATGTCCTTCATTTTAAAACCTTCTTTCTACAATCATATATTTTTCTCTTCACAATGCTGTTTTTTGCTTCAATTTTATCTTCCAAATAATAGATCGTAATCTCTGCAATATATGATGGAATTATACTTTGAAGCATTTCAAACACTCTGTCTCGTAATTCATAAAAATCCTCCTTGGTAAAAGTATTTATACCTATAGATATTCTATTTTCATCTATACTTATATTATAATCCATAACTTTTCTAAAAGATAAAACAATTTCATCCAAATCTCCCATATAAATAAAGCTACTGTCCTTAAATCTTATTATATTGTCTTTTCTTCCAATAACTCTATTCATAGTTTGCAAAAAAGTACCACAGCTGCAATTTCCATTTTTAAAAGAAGCTATATCACCTGTGACATATCTTACAAAAGGCATACCCTCCCTAGTTAAAGTTGTAAAAACCACTTCTCCCCTATTTCCGGGTTCCAATACTTTTTTAGACACAGGATCTATTATTTCAAAGTACAGATCCGCTTCTCTCAGATGATATCCATCTAGATTTTCACATTCCACACCGCCTCCATAACCCATTTCAGTCATTCCATAATGAGTAAAAACATGACAGCCAAATCTATATGATAACTCTCTTATCAAAATTTCCGGCACATAATCCGTACTTAAAAGGACATTATCTATGTTTTGTAAAAATATTTTTGGATAAATCCTACTCAGTTTCAAAACTTGTATTGGCATTCCAACAATACAGCTTATATCATGATCCTCTATGAATTTTTCTACAATTTCATAATTTTTTATAACCCCATTTATAAAGCATTTTACCCCCAGCTTATCCAAAGCTATTTTGAGCAGTTGGCCTATACTTCCATAAGTACTGCCTGGCAGAAGTATAAGAACTCTGTCATCACCATCTACAATGGCTTTCATCCCATAATAAAAAAATTGAACAGTTGACTTCAAGTCATTTTTTGTAAAATAAATCCTCTTTTTGTCAGCAGTTGTACCCGAAGTCTCAAGTGTAACCACCCTTGAAATGCATTTTTGAGGTACACATAAAAAATCAAGTGGATTATTCTCTATGTGTTTTGGGAAAGTAAATGGAATATTTTCAAAATCATGAAAAGACTTTATTTTATTTTCATCTACATTCTTTAAATATTTTCTATAAAATCTACTGTATTTTTTTCCATAACATATACTCTGCTTTATCTTATATAACTGATATTTTCTAAGTTCTTCCCTACTTCTATGTTCTATCCCAGTTTTATCCATTACCCACTTCTCCACAGGCGTACAATGCATTTTTTCGACTTCACCTCCAAAAAAGTCACTTATTTCTGTATATATAATTCCCATTTATATCTGTGATATTGTAAATACAAAACGGAATAAGCTTACCCTCAGGATTTACCACATGAATACAACAGTCTTTGAGCCTTTCAAGATCCAAATTCCATATATCCTGAAAAGCCATTGCAGATATACTGAAAGAATAATTTTTTATAGTATACAATATATTCTTCCAGGTATCCGATCCTTTTAAAAATAATCTTTTTTTGGAAATATCCATCTTTCTTGACGACCAGTTCCTGGAAACAAATTTCATTGATTTCTTGGCGCCTTCCTCGGCCTTTTCAACGCCGCAGCATTTGCTGGAATTATCCGTGACACTCATAATCTCATCTTTATTTTTTAAAATGTAGTTCCCATGAAAAGAACACAGTGAATTTTCACAGCCAGGAGGTCTCATACTGCTTATTTTTATTTTGCCACCTGTCTGTGTATCTATGGCATCCATAACTTCAGCCAGGGTAATTCTGTCTTCATCATCCGGATTATATGGTATTCTTCCAAAATAGCTTACAGGTTGAAAATGCACTCCCCTTACAACAGGCAATTTTTTAAGTGCAAATTTTATTATTTCACCTATATTTTCCACATTTACACCAGGCACCAAAGTTGGAACAAGCACTACTCCTATTCCATGTCTGCCACAATTTTCTATAGCCTTAATTTTTAATGCAAGGAGTTCTTTCCCTCGAAGTTTTTTGTATATGTCATCCTGGGTTCCATCAAATTGCAAAAATATAGAACTAAGTCCTGATTTTTTAAGATGCTTAACATATTCTTCATCTTCTGCAATCCTTATGCCATTTGTATTTACCTGTATAAAATCAAAACCGATTTTTCTTCCCAAAGATATTATACAAGGTAGATCATCTCTTATTGTAGGTTCTCCTCCTGAAAGCTGTATATTGCACTTTCCCGAGTATTTCAGCAGTGATTTATATAAAAATTCAATCTTTTTCAAAGAAGGATCCTCTGAAATGACTTTTTGTGAGGAGCCTGCAAAACAAAATTTACAATTGAGATTGCATCTTTCCGTAACTTCAATCAAAGCTGTACATGTACGCTGTCTGTGGTTTTTACACAGCCCGCAGTCAAAAGGACATCCATTTTCAACGGGTACAGCTGTATTTTCAATATACATTCTCTTCTTGTCCCTAACCCATCCGTCAATGGGAGTACTCCCTCTCCACAAAACAGTTCTAAATTTTCCATGTTTGTCACAATATTTTTCCATATAAACTTCATTGCCATGCAGCACTCTATCCGCCTTTATCTTTTTCAGGCATACGGGACATAAACTCTCCGTATGTGACAGAACTCTCATTTTATCCATGTCAATTCCTGCCTCCAAGCTCATAACCATGCTGGTCAAGTATATCCTGAAGTTTTGTATAGCTTTTTTGAATTATCTCGCCGCATTTTACTGGATAACTTATTTTTTCCCCAAAATCTGAAATATTTTGAATGCCAACAAGATCCCTGCAGTCCATGCTCTTAAATTCATTTTCAAACCAGTCCATATATTCGTCCATCATCTCTCTAAAATCATCTCTGCAGGCCTCTCCTACATTTCCATTAGCTGAATAAAGCCCTATTATTCCTATTCCTGCCGTAAGTACGCCACAGGTTTTTCCCCTGTGATTTATACCCCCGCACATTCCTCTGAAAGCTCTCAACAAATCTGTATTTTCTCCGTCATCCTCTTCAAGTGCCATTTTAAACATTATCTGTGTACAACAAAGCCCTGATGAAGAAAGCTTGAAAACTTCAAATGCCATATCGCCATTCATGCATCATTCCCCCTTTTTTGCAACAAGCATAAAATATCCAGGTCTGCATTTTCTGATTGCCTCTCCAAATTCGCAGCCATCTATAGAGCATTTTGCTGTCTTGTTCCAAAATACACTCATAGAGCCATAGGAAAATACTATATTTACCATAAGAGTCTTGAGCATATCGCTGCAATCTTCAAGATGAATGATTTCAAATCCATTTTCCACAAGGGACTCCTGCAAAAGTTTCAGATCATGAAGTCCTCTCATACAGCTGTTAATTGAAAATTTACACATTTCTTTTAGAAATTCAGGCTTTTTTGCATATACATCATTTATAACAAGCCATCCATCTCTTTCAACAACCCTGGAAGCTTCCTTTATAGCCACATTCAAATCACCCATAAGTGACAAAGTACACTCTGCAAATGCCCCATTAAAGCTACTATCTTCAAAAGGTATTTTTTCACCTCTTCCACAAACAAGCTCCATGTTTCTATATTTGCTTTTCCCAATTTTTATTAATTTCTCAGAAGGATCGAGTCCAACTGCCTTTATATTATACTTTTCAAATAAATGATTTACCGTAGATCCCATTCCACATCCAATATCAAGCAGTACATCCCTCCCTGAAAACTTGCAGAACTTCACTGCCCTGTCCGTGAGTTCAAATCCACCAGGCCTTAGGGTCTCCCCCATAATATTCATCATATGTTCACTTTCATAGGCATTACAGCATCTCATCATTTGTCCTCCAAATTCTTTTCCACCTCAAGCATTTGTCCCTGGGCAAGTTTTTCATCTATAATCACCATTTTACACTTTGGGCACTGCAGAAGTTCCACTTCAAAATTTCCTCCAAGGTAGCGCACTGTCACTTTTCTGGGCTCCAGTTCCTTACTGCATCTATTACAAATCCATGGCGTTTTTTCTCCTTTTGAGATGTCCATACTCACTCCTCCACTACTTCCATTCTGTGTATATAAACTTTATCTACAAGCACTCCCTCATCCGTCTTTTCATATTCCACCCAATGTGTTACATTTTCTATTCTAAGTCTTGCCAAGTAGTGAGAATTTTCAGGGTTAAAGAAATTCTCATTTTTCTTTTCCCCATTGGCAATAACTTTTTTCACATCCTCCAGAAGAATAAGTCGCTCTTCCATTTTATTTCTGACATTTTTTGTTAAAATGAGTTTGAAATCATATTTATCATCTGTATTCACCATATCTTCTCCCCATACCTGTTTCATCAGATTCATTTTGACTTTTTGCCTATTTTCATGTCTTTCAGAAAGTGTAGGCATCCTTTTTAGTGCAATATCCTCCAGATTATCTCCATATATAAGGTCTAAAATATGATAAGTTCTCTTGCCAAATGACACAAACAAATCCTTGCACATGGCACAATACACCAAGAAATCCCTGTCTCCTTCTTTTATCCTGTCTTTTATAAAATCCTCTGACTGATCTCTGTTTGAAAAGTACACAAGACCTCCATAGCCGCAGCATTTTGTATTTTTTTTCGAGTACTTAAGTTCTTCTATAATATACCCGAGTTTTTCTGCTATATTTCTTATGCTGTCCTGTATTTTCCCATTATATCTTGCAGTACAGGCATCATGTACATTTAGCACATGTTTTTTACCTGCAATTTTATTTCCAAGCGGTACGCCTTTTATGCTCATAACTTCCCAAAGTGAAATCGTCTTTATAAAAGGCATATGTTTATCAAACATGCTCAGACAAGTTGGGCATGCCAAGATAAAAATTGGCTTTCCCATGTCAGTCCATACATTTTTTATTTTTTCTACAATTTCCTTCATGAGATCCTCTCTGCCCGACCAATCTGCCGGAGCACCACAGCATCCTAAAAAAATTCCAACCCCTTCTACAATATTTTTCATAAGATAGCTGTAGATCTTTTCAATATAACCTGGATTGGAAGCCGGAAGTTGACACCCAGGATAAAATACATATTTTACGCTTTCATATCCAGGCTGTTTTTTTGCCATAAAAAACCTAGATCCATTACTGAACTTCATATCTTTCAGTGCAAAATCATGGTCAGACAGAGGCATTTTACTATTCTCCACCATGCTTCTTCTGGTTTTCCCTATTATAGTTTTCATATCAATGGATACGGGGCAGATTTCCCTGCACAGTCCGCAGAGTGCACAGGAATTTATCATTCTGTCAGCAAAACGCACTCCCCACACTACAGTCTCATTGTGATTTATTTGTCTTATGTAATCTTTTGAATTCAGTTTATATCTTTGAAGATGGCTGCAGCTTTCCACACATTTCCTGCACTGACATTTTAAACACCTTTTAGCCTCTTTCACTATTTCTCGTGAATTATAGATATCCCCGGATTTTTTAACAACATTCTGTGCTTTAACATTATTTACATCAACATAAAGAGACGTTAAATAAGATCCTTCCCTTTTCCTGGAAGCCGTAATAGAAAGATTGTTAAGATACCTGTCAATGGACAATGCTGCAGTTTTCGCAGAACCAACAGAATATATTACAGACTTATTTACAGTAACCAGCCTTCCTCCTGCAAATACAGACGTATTACCTATTTGAAGTGTTTTCTGATTTACATTTAACTTTTCACTCCACTCACCTGTCCCAAGGTAGACTGCATCATAATCCTCAATTATATTTTTCAGGCCATCTCCACCTACAGGGGTGTTTAACTTCACATGCACACAGTTTTCAAAAACGTCTTTCATTTCCATTTTTATAATATCTTCTGGAAGTCTTTTTCCAGCATATTCCCAAATGCTGCCTCCAATTTTGCCGCTTTTTTCATACACGCTGACCTGATATCCTTTTTTATAAAGATACTGTGCAACAACAATACCGCTTAGCCCTCCCCCCACAACAGCTGCGCTTTTATCTTTTTGTGGTATATGAATTCCCGCCCTTTTAGACGATGATCCAAATTCAACTACATATCTCTCCATGTCAGATATGCTTATAGAGCCGCCCAGTGTTTTTCTCACACATGCATCTTCGCAGGGATGATCACATATTCTACTTATTATTTTTGGAATAGGCATCTTTTTTGAAATGATCTTATAGGCCTTTTTAAAATCTTCATTTTCAATTTCCCCTATAAAGCTTTTAATATCCACATGAATAGGGCAAATTGCCGTGCAGGCCGGAAGTTCTCCGGCAATGCACCTGTCACCTTCATTTAACAGCTTAACTAAATCCATATATATTTCCCCCTGCAAATTGAAAGATATATATTAAAATCAATCTTTTATGGCCTTAAGCCCTGATAATACTTTTTCAGGTCTTGCAGGCAATTTAGTTACCCTAACTCCGCAGGCATTATAAATGGCATTTACAATAGCAGCATGCGGCCCTGCAAGAGGAAGTTCCCCTGCACCAGATGCCCCATATGGTCCCTGCGGTCTTGGAGTTTCTACGTATTCAAGTTCAATATCATCCGGTACATCTTTTATCTGAGGTATCCCGCACGCAGTCAGGGTAACATGTTTTTTTATATCCTCGAAATCCTCGCTCAAAGCCAGCCCGATCCCCTGAGCAAGCCCTCCATACATCTGCCCATCAACTACCAATCTATTTATTATAGTTCCCACGTCCGATACCAAATCCAATTTTTCAACTTTAACTTTTCCCGAAACAGTATCCACCTCAACCTCTGCCACTAACGTACCATACATATAACAGGGGAATGGATTAGCCTGATTTGTCTCCACATCGCCGTCTGCACAAGGTGCCGTCCATTTTCCATCATATCTCAAAGGCAATTTCTCGGCTACCATTTCCTCATAAGTTCTATAAGTTCCATCTGACTTTCTAAGAGCCTTTAATAACTTCCCGCAGGCCAGCCTTATGGCATTTCCAGTATACACATTGGAACGGCTTCCACCTGCTGCACCGCTATTCGGTGTCTTTTGCATGTCATTCATCACAAGTTTTATTTGATCTGGTCTTATCCCAAGAGGTCTCAGCGCTTCATAGCCTATAGTGAGAGTACCTATATCCGCACCTTGTCCGTGATCTTCCCAGGAATCCCCAATAGTTACTCCTGTAGGATTTATTTCAGCCCATGCCTCGGACGAATCAGCTCCTGAAAGTCCCGAACTATAGTGAAGTATTGCTATTCCCATCCCATACTTTTTATTTCCGCCGTTTTTATTTTTCTCTTCCACATCTTTTTTGGCCTTTTCATAATAAGGACGCAGTTTGTCAAACATTTGCGGAAGACATATTACATCTGGTTTACATCCAGTAGGAGTTGTAGAGCCCTCCCTGTATATATTTTTATATCTGAGTTCAAAGGGATCCATTCCAATCTTTTCCGCAAGTTCATCCATGAGAACTTCCGAAGCAAACATGCTTTGAGGAGATCCGTATCCTCTAAAAGCTGAGCCCCAGGCATGATTTGTAGCTACTTCCCTGCCTTTTCCCCTTATATTTGGTATATTGTAACAAGCTCCTATGAACTGTGCTCCCCTTAATGTAAGTATATCTCCAAATTCACAATATGGTCCATGATCCACTGTCCAATCTGATTCCATGGCCAACAACTTGCCATTCTTGTCAGCACCCATTTTAAGGTGTATGAAAAATGGGGATCTCTTGCCTGTATAAGTTATCTGCTGGTACATGTTAAACCCAAGATAAACCGGTTTTTTTGTAACAAGAGCTGCAACTCCTAAAAGTGCTTCTATAGTAGGGCTGAATTTATAACCAAAAGTACCTCCCGTAGGATTTTGAACTATTTTCAAATCATCTAGAGGAACACCAACACCTTCTGCTATCATAGCCGCATGAGCGTGAAGCCCAACACTCTTTGAATGAATAACCAACTGATCTTTTTCATTAATATATGCAAACCCCACATCTGGTTCCAGTGGAAGATGAGGCTGCCTGCCCACATAAAAATCATCTTCCACCACATAGGCCGCACTGTCCATTATAGGTTTAGTATCTTTTCCTTTTACCACTCCAGTTTCAAAGAATACATTTGGCGTACCCGGATGTATTTCAATGGCATCTTCATCCATGGCTTCTGGAGCGCTCATATAAGCTGGAAGTTCTTCTATTTCAACTTTGACCTTATCCACAGCTGCTTCTGCCTGAGAAGGGGTGTCTGCAAGAACCATAGCTATAGCATCTCCAAATTGAAAGATCTTTTTATCCGCAAGTATCGGCCTTTCTTTACCATCACCTTTATTGCTTGGAAGGGCCAATCCATTTATTCTATTGCTTCCAGGTACATCCCTATAAGTTAAAACCTTATACACACCTGGCATTTTTTCAGCTTCAGAAGTGTCAATAGACAGTATATTGGCATGGGAAACTTTAGCCTGAACAAGTTTTATATGGAGAGTATTTTCAGGAAGTTCAAGACCAAGATCAGCTCCAAATCTCCAGTTTCCAGTTACTTTGTCCAAGGCAGTAGGACGAATAGCTCTAGTGCCTATAAGACTTTGTCCTTCCTTAAATTTGAATATCAAATCCTCTTTTTTAACTTCTCCCCTCATAAGCCTTGCTGCATCCATAACTGCATCTACTAATGGCTTATATCCGGTACATCTACATATATTTCTGTGTCTTTGGAACCAGTCTCTCACTTCCTCTCTGGTAGGATTTATGTTCTCATCCAAAAGTGCCTTTGCAGATACTATAAACCCAGGTGTACAAAATCCACACTGTGCTGCACCATGAATCATCCATGCCACTTGAATCGGGTGAGGTTTCTGCTCGGTTCCTATGCCTTCGATAGTTGTAATTTTAGCTTCATCCGGTACCCTTTTCATCCTTACAATACAGGATCTTACAACCTTTCCATCCATTATTACAGAACAGGCACCACATTCACCCTTGCCGCATCCAACTTTAGTTCCAAGTAAATGCAATTGATTCCTAAGTACATCTGCTAAAGTTGCCTTTGGAGTGGATATAACTGTCCTAGCAATACCATTAACAAATAAAATTTTATTAAACATTCTAAATTCCCCCTGGTCGTTATTTGTTATATAAATAAATTCTTTTATATAAACCCTCTAGTTACATATCGGGCTGTATTTATTATATAAGCAATATACATACCAAAACCCAAGCATTGATTTTTACTGCATTTGTCTTTAAAAATTCTATCTCCGTTCAATTTTTGAGCAAATACATTAAAAACTTCTGTAACTTTTTCGAACACTGTTCTGTTTTGAAGCAGCAAAAAGCCACAGGATACTCTTGTATATCAATATCCTGCGGTCTTTTTACTATATAGAAATAAATTTAAAATATTTTATTAACTTTACCAAAAACCCAGTTTAAATCAGAAAAAGCTTTTTGCTGCTTATACACATGTTCCAGGGCTGCTCCAGATTTTTAATTTTCTCCCACATCTCTTTGCTTATTTCCCATCGCAATGCCTTGATTTTCGAATAGGGCTTTTTCTCTACACTATTCAAATAGACTGCTACAGTAAATGGGCTTTCATTTACATAATCCACGCAACACTTAAAAGTATTCTCCTTCTGACAGCTTCTGTCCATAGTAATATAATGGGATCTAATACCTACATAGGATGGAGATCCTTCAACTTTTTTGTTGGTCTTAAGTGTACAGCCCCAGTCCAGGGCTTCTACAGTATTTTCATCCAGTACCTTAATTCTGGATATGTTTTTACATCCAGTAAGCTGTGCAGTGGCAAGAGTAGTAGGGTTTTCAAATATATAATCTCTATCGCCGCAATTTTCAACCATTCCCTTATTGATTATTGCAATATTTCTGCAGATTCGGTACACTTCATCTCTGTTATGGGACACAAAAACTGCGGAACCACTGTAATCATCCAATATATATACAAGCCGTTCCTCCATTTTGCTTCTCAAATGGCTGTCAAGTGCTGAAAATGGTTCATCCAAAAGCAATATTTCAGGTTCTATTGCCAAAGCCCTGGCAATAGCAACTCTCTGCTGCTGTCCTCCTGAAAGCTGGTTGGGAAATCTATTTTCCAGTCCATTGAGATTCATCATATCTATCTTTTCACAAACTATTCTTTCTTTTTCATCTCGGGACATATTTTCTAAAGCAAAACTTATATTTTGACTTACAGTCATATTGGGGAACAATGCATAATTTTGAAATAAAAAGCCTACTTTTCTCTTACGAACAGGAACATTTATTTTTTTTTCAGAATCATACAATGTTTTTCCGTTTAATAGAATTTTACCACTGTCAGGAGTTTCAAGACCTGCAATACACTTTAATGTCATACTCTTACCTGAACCTGATGCTCCAAGCAGCCCTATAATATTGTTCCTTGTATTAAATTTAATATTAAGGCTAAATCCATGTAAATTTTTTTTGACATCAACATAAAGTCCCATTTTATTTTCTCCCAACACCATATATATTTTTTTGCTGGTATTCATTCCAGTAATTCATTAAAAAAATCATAATTGTTGAAATTATAACAATTAGTATGACCCAAATAAGAGCGTTTCTCATCTCACCATTTTCAGCTGTAAAATAAATAGCTATGGGAATAGTCTGAGTCTTACCAGGTATATTTCCGGCTACCATAAGCGTAGCCCCAAATTCTCCAAGACATCTGGCAAAAGAGAGAACTGTAGCTGCACCTATTCCAGGCCGCGCCAGCGGCAATATAACTCTCCAAAACACTTTCCATTCGGATACCCCTAAAGTTCTAGCAGCATTCACAATATTGTGGTCTATCTGTTCAAACGCTCCCTTGGTTGTCCTGTACATCAGTGGAAATGCCACAATAGCTGCAGCCACAACTGTAGCCGGCCATGAAAAAATCAAAGTCGTTCCAAACTTCAACAGCAGTTTACCTATAGGTCCGTTTCTACCAAAAATCAGCAGCAAGAAAAAGCCAACTACAGTTGGTGGGAGCACAAGAGGAAGTGTAAATATGGTATCTACAGTGCTTTTTAATTTTCCATTATAATTAGCCATCCAATAGGCTGCAATAATTCCAACAAAAAATGTTATAGTCGTTGCTACGAAAACTGTTTTTATAGAAATCCACGCTGGTGAAATATCAAAATCCATAACAAATCCCCTTCTCCCTGATCAAGTGGTTCTAAGGTTCTTGAAAAAGATTTTTCTCATAAGTAAATCACTGCGAACCTAAGAATCACCTTATCCAGATGCATAGCAGTGCTTATTTCCCACTTTAAAAAGTTGGGAGTATTAGCAACAGCAGCGTTCGGATAAAAACGACCGCTAATTATTTTCCTACTTTAAAACCATATTTTTCAAATACAGTTTTAGCTTTGTCTCCTGATAAAAATGCAAGGAACTCTTTAGCTGCATCTGCATTTTTGCTATTCTTTATTACGGCTGCAGGATAGATTACAGTCTTATGAGAATCTTTTGGTGCCGTTGCTACAATATTTACCTTTTTTGATACAAGAGCATCTGTTTTATAAACAATACCTGCATCTACATTCTTTGTTTCAACCCAAGTTAAAACCTCTTTTACATCTTTTCCATAAACAGCTTTTGGCTGGACCTTGTCCATCAATTTTAAATTCGTAAGTACTTCCTGGGAGTACTGCCCCACCGGAACGCTCTTGACTTCACCCAGTGCTATTTTCTGAACTTTATCACTTGCCAGATCATCAAAACTTTTAACATTTGATGAATCCTTTGGTACTACAAGTACTACATCATTTTGCAATAAATTCTTTACAGTATCATTTATAAGAAGATTCTTGCTCTTAAGTTCATCCATTTGTTTTGTAGCCGCTGACATAAACACATCAACTGGTGCCCCCTGCTCAATTTGTTTTTGAAGACTGCCTGAAGCTCCAAAATTGTATTTAATGGTAACATTTGGATGGTCTTTAGTGTACAATTTTTGAATTTCATTCATTGAGTCCTTGAGACTTGCAGCTGCTGACACAGTCAAAGTAACTGCCTTATCTTTACTTGTAGATGAATCCTTTTGTTCATTAGAGCTTGTACTAGAGCTTCCACATCCCACTGCCAAAAATACAACACATAATGACATAATGAGAAATAACATTCTTTTAGACTTTTTCATATTATATAACTCCCCCTTATTTTAATTATAATTATATAACGTATCATAACATTACATATAAATCATTTATATTATGTTATATTATGTTATATTATACAATAAAATTATATATTTCAAAGACTGATTAGTCAAGCTAGTGATTCAATTTTCTGTATTATTTTTAACAAAAAGGGCGTAATTCTCCTATCTTCTATAAGTGGGAG